>CAYNKM010000235.1:0-3404 GCA_964397795.1 uncultured Desulfovibrio sp.
CGCGTTTGCGGACATCAAGCCATAAAAGCCAGAATGTGACACATCTGGCCACCACCAGAAAGGCAAACGGCATTACAATAATGGATGTGTTATAGCCAGCGCCGCAAAACAGGGCCATGAGAAGATACAGGGCCATGCCCATGAGCAGGGAATCACTGACCATAAAAGGGGTAAGCCATCTGGCCTGACATACTCCAGGCTGGGAAGAACAGCTGAACACGACTCCCTTATAGCAAATGACGACAACCGCTCCTATAAAGGCCATGGTTATGCATAATTTGGACAGAAGTATTATAAAGAAGGGGGTAGCCGCTCCACAGGCAAAAACAATCCATTGGAATAAAGCGCCAAAGGCCAGAAAAGAGGTTAAAGATACAAGTCCCCAGACTCCGACAGAAAGTGGAGAGGTAAAACGCATTACCCTGAGGCAATGATAAAAGCGCCAGGAATCGCCCAGATCTATAATGAGCAGAATGAGATCTGTCACAACCAGAATAAGGGCCAGGGTCATTGCGACAGGCATAAGAAAAGAACACATAATAGGCCCGAAACAATAAAGCAGGGTGGAGACAATCGTCATTCCTGAAGCCCAGTTATTGAAAAAGGCGTCAAGAATAATAATTGTTCTCCAGTCCGGGAAGTGGGTTATATCTCCTGTCTGATAAAGTGAAGGCCTGTTTTTTATCCAGCCCGGGTTATTCGCAGATGTTTTCTCCATTATTCATTCTCCCTAAACGCATGCGGCTATGGCGGCAGCGCAGATTATTAAGGTGGCAATTGCCCGCAGATAATCGCCAGGCATACGCAGGACAGGGGTAACAGGTTCCACGGGTAATCCATAAACAGCGGGAGTATCCATTAAAAGATAAAAAGAATTAAGCGCGGAATACTCGTCAAAGGGAGTTGCTCCAAACAGTCTCGCTTCTGGGTGGCCATTGGCATGGAGCACTTTCATCCGGTTAAAAGCCTTTTGCAGCATTTCTTCCCTTGGACCAAACTGAATAGCTCCTGATGTACAGGCAAGTGCGCAGGCAGGGGTGAGGCCGTCCCTCATCCTGTCCAGACATTCGGCGCATTTCATGGAATGTCCCGTATCGGGATTTAATTCTGGCACGCCAAATGGACAGGATGCGATGCACATTCTGCAGCCCATACAAATATCGGTCTGATAATAAATTCCTCCCCATTCATTGCGCATGATCGCGCCAGTGGGACATGCCTCATGGCAGGGAGATTCTTCGCAATGCTTGCATTGATCTGATTGAATAAGCCAGCGGCCTTTGGGCTTTTCCTGTAAAAGCTCATCCACATTGGCTGGTCCAGGCTCGTTTAATTCATTTGTAGCTGGAAAACGCTCAATGAATTTGACATGACGCCAGTCATTATAAGTCAGATTTCTTGTATTATCGTAACTGTCGCCCGACCATTTAATCCTGCTTGCCTTCTGCTGATTCCACTGTTTACAGGCGATTTCACAGCCCTTGCAGCCTGTGCATATGGAAGTATCTGTAAAAAAGGCCAAAGTCTGTTGGGGAGCAGGCGGAGAATAGCGTTTAAAAAGCGCATAATCCGGATCAATCAGGCCATTGGGTTTTGGCTCATGCGCAGGATATTTTTCATTCTTGAGCTTGAATATGTTGAATGGATTTAATTTCATTTTTTAGCTTCTCCCTTCGGGTTGCGCGGGCCAGGGCGTATCTGGAACAGGATTTTTCATGGCGTCGGGATATTCAACCGGAGCGCAATGGAATTTTTCCAACTTTGCAAGGTCGCCCTGGGAAACATGCACTGTAAAGGCTTTGTAGGATGGAATATCTCCAGCTGGAGACATTATCGCCGGGCTGAAATCATTGGTAATGGGATCGCATACGATTCCCATGTATCCGGAGCAGACAAAACTGCCGACAACAGTAGCGGGTTTGTCATCCACATTGCCTATCCGGATACGCGGAGTTACAAGAGCCCGTCTCTGTTCAGTGGCTCTTGGACTTTTTACTGTAATCCATGCGCCTGTCTTTATTCCATTTGCCTCCGCCAGTTCGGGAGATATTTCCATAAAGCTGACCGGCATGAGCGCGCAAAGCCAGGGAATATGTCTTGTCAACGAACCGGTAAGCCAATGCTCAGTCATGTGATAAGTCGTCATGACCGTAGGATAGGCCGGATCCGCGGGCGGGGATATTTCATTTAATGGATCCTTGATGATGACAAGGCCGGGGACATTCTGTTGAGTGAAGATTAAATTTTTATATGGCGTTTCTACCGGTTCATAATGAACGGGGAAGGGTCCGTCAGGCAATCCATACGGAGTAAAGATCCAGGCTTTTCCATCTGACTGCGCGACAAAGGGATCCGTTCCCGCAAGCGCGGCGTCTCCAGTCGCTCCAGCGGGCGGAACATAATCAGGCGCCTTCTTTTTGTCAAACTGGGGAGTGTCATACCCTGTCCATTCTTTTTGAATGTCATCCCACCAGATTAATTTTTTTCTTTCAGACCAGGGACGGCCCTGGGGATCGGCGGAGCAGCGATTATAGAGAATGCGACTGTTGCCAGGCCAGGCAAAACGGTAAGTGGTGTCTATTTCATGATCAGCGTAGCCGCCTTCAAGACGCTTGGAAAGATTATTGCCTTCCTTGTCTATAAAACCGACATATAGGCGACAACCACAGATCGTGCTTCCGTCATCGGCCATATCGGCGACGCTTTGGCAAGGAATTTTTGTTTCAAGGTTATAGCCATTCATTTCCATGGCCACCTTGTTGTTATCAACATCCCCCTGAACGCGGGGAACGCCTGGGAAAGTGTCCGCATTGGCAGGGGGGTCATAATCCCATGTCAGCGCGCGCAAGCCCGCGTCTCTTTCCTCTCCCGAGGCTTCGGCAAGCTTTTTCAGGCGCTTTCCCAGCTGATAAATCCAGAAGCCGTCAGAACGGGCCAGCCCTGGCTCGGCCTTGGATTTGTCGTGCCATTGCATAAGCCTTTCCGTATTTGTAACCGATCCCGCACTTTCCAGACAGGCCGCGGCAGGGAGGAAAAACACCTCTGTCTGACAGGTATGAACGGCATCCGGAGCGGTTGGATCGGCATACCAAGCGGAAGCGGTTTCGGATTCAACAAGATCACATACAACAAGCCACTTCAGTTTGCGCAAGGCGTCGCGTCCCCAGCCAGTATCAGGGTTGGACACCGCCATATTCTGGCCAAAAACAAGCATGCCCTCGATCTTTCCGGTAAGAGCGCGCTGCATATCTATCGTCAGAGATTCATTGGCAGACAATTTTGGGATATATTGATAGCCGAATTCATTTTCTTTGGTCGCGCCGTCTCCATCCCAGGCCTTGAGAAGACTGACCATATATTTTGGCAGATTGGCCCAGGAACCCCGCTGGGTTTCCAGCTTCCAC
>CAYNKM010000236.1:0-3403 GCA_964397795.1 uncultured Desulfovibrio sp.
GCGGCTGGTTTTTTCCCCTCAAGATTTTTTATAAGGGACATGATCGCATGGGGATTGTGTGCGCCGTCCAGCAGCAGGGCCGGATGATAATTATCACCGGGAATTTTCTGGAAGCGTCCGGGCATGAAGGCTTTTTCAATCGCTTCCCTTTCTTTTTTTTCATCTATGGGAATGCCGGCCTGATCTGAAAAAGCCCGCCAGCATTTCAGGGCCAGCGCGGAGTTAATCTGCTGGGATTTTCCAGGCAGACGTCTGGTATTGAAGCCGGAATGTGATGGCGCAAATTCAATTGACGCATTGTTTTTATAACTTGTTTCTTCAAGAATCATTTGAACTGGCGGCGATTGTGGAGAAGATACGCAAAGGGATCTTTTTTGAATCGCGGCTGCCTTGTCATGGGCAATATCGGAAAGGGAAGGCCCGATAATTTTCTCATGATCCATGGCGATTGGGGTAAAGCAATGTATTTGGGCGGGAATTGCGCTTGTGGAGTCATTTTTTCCGCCCAGACCGGCTTCAAAAATTGCCAAATCAACACTGGAGCGGTCAAAAATCAGTATGGCCAGGACAGTGAGAAATTCAAAATAAGTCAGGCCGGCTGGCAGGGAGGCTTTAATCCTGTTGGCGCAATCCAGCCAGAGATTCTGTGAAACTGTCCGTCCGTTTATTTTAATTCTTTCCTGAACCGAAATGAAGTGGGGTGAAAGGAAAAGCCCTGTCTTAAGGCCGTGACAAGCGGCCAGCGAGGAGAGGAAAGTTGATGTTGAACCCTTGCCGTTAGTTCCCAGAACTTGAATTACGGGAAAGCGCGGACGGGCAAGCCCCAAAGTGACAAGGGCATTTTTTATTCTTTCCAGACCAAGATCCATATGGAACAGGCCCAGGTTTTCCAGCCAGGCGCAAAAGGCTTCAAAAGAGGAAAAATCACTCACTGGACCGCAGTTCCGCCAGATGGGAGGCGGCGAAGTCCAGGGAAGGATCGAGTTCAAGCGCGGTCTTGAGATCTTTTTCCGCTTCCTGCCTTTTTCCCTGTAACTTCCGGCAAATTCCGCGGTTTGCCAGATCCATTGCCGAACCCTTATCCAGTTTTAATGCCAGGCTGAAAGCCTTCTCCGCCTGAGCGTATTGTTTTGTCTTGAAATGGGCCACGCCCAGGAGATTAAAATACTCCTTGACTTCCGCGCAATGCGATACGGCGGATTCAAGATAGGGAATGGCCGCGCTCCAGTCGCCAGTTTGGGAAAGGGCATAAGCGGTGTAAAATTCCGCCAAGGCCCTTTCTTCCCCGCCTTCCTGAAGAGGAATTGATTCCCTGAAAAAAGGCAGACTTTGTTCGGGGAAATTATTATTTAAATAGGCGAGACCCCTGAAAAAAGGCAGCCAGGGCGCGTCGGGGATATGGGCGGAAATTTGATCAAGCCCTTGAAGCGCCTCTTTTAATGACTTGTCTTCAACAAGTTTGCGGGCGGTGAAAAGGCCCACCGACTGGTTATTCGCCCTTTCCCTGAATTTGAAGCCAGGGGCCATACAGTAATGCGCGGGAATTTTTAGAAGGGGATGGGAAATATCAACAGTATAAATCGGATAAACTTCCTTAAGGCAGTTCCGGATTTCTTCCCTCAAGTCCGAATCAGCCGCGGAGGGCATATCATTAATATTTATTTCCGGGCCTTGAAAAATCCAGGCGCAGTCATCCAGGGATGAATATTTGGAAAGTCCGGAAGCTTCGTAACAGGCGCTGGTGTGGAAGTCCCCCGCAAGCTGGGCAACCTCCGTTATCGCCCTGATTGCCGCCTTTTCCGGAGACGACGCGGTGCCAGCGGTAAAGACAATTTCAGACTTTTCGGGGAAGGTGGAAGGATCCCATGCCAGAGCCGCCACCGTGGGTAAGGGCATGCCAAGGGAAAAATCCTTGAGAATAATGTTTATGCCATTTTTTTTGAAGGCCTGTAAAAGTTCCTTCAGTTTCGGATCTTTGCTGGCCTCGGCATTTATGGTGGGGAGAATTGTTTTATCACTTTCCGCCAGACAGCAGACGTGGCGTTCCACAAGTTCGCTTATGCCTTGTAAAATGGATTCTTCAGGACTGTTGCCGGCAGAGGAGCCATTAAATTCGCCAAGCATGCGAAACCAGTCCAGGGGAAGCCAGACAATTTCTTCATCATTAAGGCGTGTGGCCGGATAAAAAGCCCATTTATGCAAGTCAAGCAACTTTTCCGCGACAGAGGGAGGAATGGAATCCTGTACGGAAAGAATAATATCTTCAATGGGAATAAGCCTTTCCCCCAACAGCTTCTTTGCCTCGCTCCAGCTTAAATATTGAAATTGTTCCTGTCTGTTCCAGAAGGAAAAAAATGCGAATCTTTCCATTAATTCCATAAGCGCGGAAGCTTTTGCCTGTGCGGGAGACGAGCCTTTCCCCATTTGCTTGCGGGTAGGCATTATGTCGCGGGCGTCAGCTCCGCAGACACTTAAAAACACTGGTATGCCCAGTCTGCCCGTATCAATGCGGCGGACCGCGGAAACAATGTCCAGGTCTGTATTTTTTAAAACCTCATTGACTTTTTTACAGGTTTCTTCGGGGCTTACGCTTTTATCGAGATCTTTTAGCCATCCTTTGGGGCAGCTTTGTAAACTAATGGGCGTTGGCATTTTACTCACAATAATGTTTTTGTTTCAAAAACTATCTTTATCTGATTTCGATCTGTTTGCAAGAACAAGAATTTAGTCGGGAAAAATTATGGACGGTAATATTTTCCGGATTTTTTATCTGGGAGGAAGGGCCCTGACGGAATATGCTGCCATTGCTTTCAGCTCGGACTGAAAAATATCGTCCCTGGCCTGAAGCGAGAGACCTTCCAGCAGCGTATTGAGGACGCCTGCCAGGGAAGGCACGTCTGTATCGGGCGGAATCTGCCTGTCCTCTATCGCTTTCCTTAATTTGTCCGCAAACATTTTTTTTGTTTCCATGCGCATTTTGCGGATGGCGGCGATTATTTCCGTTTCTTCCTCGGATATATTAACCGCTCCCAGAACAAGCATGCAACCGCAGGGAGTATCCGGAGAGAGCAAAATTTCACAGGCTTCGTTAAAATAATTTGCCACTGCCTTATATAAATCCGGTTCTGCCATAAAACGCGTGGCAAGCGCTTTCCAGTAAGTCTCTTCATAATATCTGGCGGCCTCCAGAAACAGGGCGGCCTTGTTGCCAAAAGAGGCATAAAGACTGGGCGCCTTTATTGCCATCGCCTCGCAAAGGTCGGCGACTGATGTGGGTTCATAACCCTTTTCCCAGAATATTTTTAATGCGGCCCGTAAAGCGGTCTCACGATCAAAACTTCTGGGTCTGCCCTTATGCCTTTCTTTTTCAGCTTGTTCTTCCATATTGATTGACTCTATAAAT
>CAYNKM010000237.1:0-3389 GCA_964397795.1 uncultured Desulfovibrio sp.
CCAGAGGCTGACCGCACAATCTTGCTCCTGTTTCATCCGCCATAAATTCACGCGACCGTGAAATCGCCATCTGAATCAGGCCTGCCGCCATCGGAGCAAGCAGGGCCAGAATCAGTCCTCCTACCATATTGCCCGCTCCTCCGCCCTCTCCATCGCGGTGTCCTCCAAATAAGGCGGTAAACTGAAAAATATTTGCCAGCGTTATAATAGCCGAAGCCATGACTCCCGCTATGGTCTGAACCAGAATATCGCGGTTAACAATATGCCCGATTTCATGGGCGATTACACCCCGTAATTCTTCCGGAGACAGGATGCGCATGATGCCTTCAGTGACAGCCACGACAGAATGTTCGGGATCCCTTCCGGTGGCAAAGGCATTTGGCGCCTCTTCAGGCACTACGCAGATACGGGGTTTTGGAATTCCGGCATTGGCCGCCAGACTGCCTACAACGTCGTGTAAAAAAGGTGCTTCGTCAGGAGATAGCTCGCGTGCGTGATACATGTTTAAAACAATTTTATCAGAATACCAGTAACTTCCGGCATTCATGACCACAGCCAGGGCAAAGGCGATAAATACTCCGGTTCTTCCTCCCAGCAAACCGCCAAGAACAATTATTATTCCTGATAATAAAGCTAACAATATAAAGGTTTTAGCCTGGCTAGACATATTACCTCCCCATATTTTTCAAAATGATGCCCTGTTCGCTTTCCACCACAGCTGAAGGACAAGCAGCGTCCAGAGTTGTTTGCGTAAATCGGATTTGCCGGAAAAATGAAGCTCCATCATTTTTTTTACGCCTTTGGGTTCGAATATTCCCTGCTCTAGCAATACTTTTTCATCAAGTAATTCTTCCAGCATGGGCCGGAGCTTTCCGCGCAGCCACTGCGCGACAGGTATCTGGAAACCCCTTTTATTTCTTTTAAGAATCTGGGGGGGCAGTAAATTGGCAAAAGCCTTTTTAAGCAGATATTTGCGCCTGAAACCGCGCAATTTACAGCTGACGGGAAGCCGGCCAACAAATTCGGTAACCTTTTTATCCAGAAAAGGAGCGCGAACCTCCAGGGAATGAAGCATGGAACAGCGGTCAACCTTAACCAGAATATCATCCAGCATAAATTGACGCACATAGACATGAAAAGCTCTTGCAAGGGGCGTTATTCCCTGTCCTCCTTGCCATTTTTCATAGCGCGCCTTTGTTGGAGCAAAAAGAATATCAGTTTCCAGGCCATCTCCGATTACTTCCTTAAAGGATGGAGCGAGCATCTTTTCCTGAATGGCCGGACCATTTGCGGTCAGCATGGTCTGCACCCTCAGCCAGTCCGGAGCGTTCGCTCCCGCAAGAAAAGTTTTTACGGCCAGTCTTAAATTTATGTAACCCGCGGATTCTGGCAAATATCTGACCAGGGGCTCAATGATTTTTTCCCGAATCCATAACGGCAGCTTTCTGTACCACTGGGCAATCCTGAAACCAATATAATGTTCATATCCTGCCCATAACTCATCCGCACCGTCGCCGCCCAGGGCGACAGTGACATGTTCCCTTGTGAGGGAAGAAAGAAGCCAGACCGGAGCGCAGGAAGCGTCCGCCATGGGGGTATCCATCGCGCTGACTATTCCTGGCAACTGTTCAGCGCATTCTTCAGCCGAAAGTATTCTGTTATAATGTTCCGTGTGAAAATACCTGGCTGCAATTTCCGCATAGGACGATTCGTCATAGCTGGCTTCGGTAAAGCCTATGGAGAATGTTTTTACCGGTTTCTCTGAAAGACGGGCCATAAGTCCTGTGACTATGGAAGAATCTATTCCTCCGGATAAAAAAACTCCCAGGGGAACGTCGCTGATCATGCGCATTCTTACAGCCCTGGTCATCAGGCTTTCCAGTTCTTCCGCGGCTTCGCTTTCAGGAATTTGCAGGGCAGGCGCCGGCCAGGGCAATTCCCAGTATTGTCCGGTCCTGATTTTACCATCTTCCACGACAAGATAATTTGCCGGATCGAGAACCTGACATTCCCGGTAAATGGAAGCGGGCGAGGGAACATATTCATAAGCGAGGTAACGGCAAAGAGCTTCCGGCGAGACATGGAAGCTGAAATCGGCAAAGAAGCATTTTCTGGCAAGTGTGGCAAGGCTACCCAATTCCGATGAGAAGGCAAAAAAACCTGATTGAAAAGTATAATAAAAGGGCTTTTTGCCAAAATGATCCCGGGCCGCAAAAAGACGCCGCCTTTTTTTGTCCCATATCGCAAAGGCAAACATTCCCTCCAGCCTTGCGAGGCATTCCGTTCCCCATGCGATATATGAATACAAGAGTGTTTCGGTATCTGAACTACTGCTAAAATGCGCTCCCTGCTTTTCCAGTTCTGTCCGCAGATCTTTAAAGTTGTAAATTTCCCCATTAAAAACAATACAAAAATCCTGCTTCGGATCAGTCATTGGCTGCTTGCCGCCGGCGAGATCGATTATTGACAATCGCCTGTGTCCGAAGCAGACAGGTCCCGATTGCCAAAAGCCTTCTCCGTCCGGACCGCGGTAGGGCATGCAATCCGTCATTGCTTTCACAACACTTTTGGCTTCTTCAGGCAATGGTTCGCCATTGAGCCGTAAAAGACCTGCTATACCGCACATATTTTATTCCGGAGAAGCTTTCCAGTGAGAAAATTTTGAGATAAAGACCTCGGCCATCCTGTGAGCGTTATTTTCACAATTAAAAAGATTTTTGGCAAGGATGGCGCCCTGTTGACCAAGACGCCGGGCTTTTTCCGGATTTTCAGCAAGATCTATTACAGCCTGGGCCAGTTCGTCCGGACTTTGAGGATTTACTGCGATTCCCGTCTCCTCATTGCGGATTATTTCAGGCAAGGCATTGACGTTGGTGCTTATAACTGGCAGGCCGAATCCCATGGCTTCTATTACAGTATTGGGAATGCCATCCCGTCTTCCGGAAGAGTGGACAATGCAGGGAGCTATGAAGATGTCATTTTCTTTCAAAAGCCGTGGCAAATCATCATGGGAAATCAGGCCAGGCATGCTTACATGCTTTTCCAGATTCAGATCTGCTCTCATTTTCCGCAAACTTTTTTCCAGATTGCCCAGGCCCATGATCTTCCCTCCGCCTCCGGCAAGCGTGAGATGAAAATCAAGACCTTTGTCTCTTAAGATGGCGCAGGCTTTCAATAAATCGTCAAAACCCTTGGTGACATCAAAACGGCCAACCGCAAGAAGCCGGATTGGTCTGGCCCCGTCCTTTTCCGGTTTTGCGGAAGCAAAATCCTTCAATGTAAAACTGTTATATACAAGTTCTGTTTTGGCTTTTGCACTTCCCGAGCCGAAGGCCTCTATCCTTTTCAAGTCCGCGGCGTTATTTGCCCGGACAAAAAGCGCATTGGCA
>CAYNKM010000238.1:0-3382 GCA_964397795.1 uncultured Desulfovibrio sp.
TGAAAAGAATGCCGGAGCTTCTGAAATTGCAAAGCCGTGGAGAAAATATCTATTACACACCACTATCTGAAGATAAGCATCATATCCTTATTGACGATGTCACGCCTGAAAATGTCGTCAGGCTTCAGAAAGACGGCTACAGGCCAGCGGCGATAATTAAAAGCTCTCCTAGCAATTACCAGTGCATACTGACTATTCCGAAGTTTGGCGGGGAATTTGGCCGCCAGATTGCAAATCAGCTTACAGCAATACTCAATCGGGAATATGGCGATCCAAAACTGTCAGGCGCAATCCATCCCCATCGCGCTCCTGGCTTTGAAAACCGCAAGCCAAAGCATAAAGGCAAGAATGGCCTTTATCCGCTTGTGATTTTGCGCCATGCTGTTCAACAGATTTGCAAAAAAGCCTTAATTGAGGCAAGAAAGATTGAGCAGGCTCTTGCCCAGCGATTAGCTGAGAGAAAGAAAGAGCGTCCAGCCTATTCAACCTTTACTTCCTGAGATCCGCAACAGGCGTATTTTCTCCATTATGAAAATATTCGCTCCCATTTAAGCAGACAGGATTTTTCTCGGGTAGATGCGATGATCGCCTTGCGTATGAGGGCAAATGGCCATTCCCCAAATACGGTGCTTTCCGCAATCAGAGATTGCGCTCCGACAATAAGGACTGGGAGGGATAAGAGACGAAACTGGGTAACTTATGCTGAAAGGACAGTGAATTATGCGTTTGGGGTTGATGAGGATAGGGATTTGATAAAATATGATAAATATATGCGGACATGGCAGCGTATTGAAAATTTAGAGCAAATCATTTCCTACACGGAAGCGTCACATTAGACCGCTTATCAGAAACAATCGTTCTGGCTGCCTCACTGAACAGGATCGCGCTGCCTTATAGCTTTTATTCTTCGTCCATAACTGTTGGGCTTTGCTAGAGCAAAATGGATAAAATTCACATTTGTCAAGGGCAAGTAATACCCCCTGAACAAAGGCGCCTCAGATAAACACAAAATTCTTTTACCTTAAATGGCAAATTATGGCAAAAAATACGAGTGAAATAGGATTTGAAAAACAGATATGGGATGCCGCTTGCGTTTTGCGCGGCAATATGGACGCTTCCGAATACAAGTCGGTTGTGCTTGGCCTCATTTTCCTGAAATATATTTCCGACAGGTTTGAAGCGAAATTTAACGAGCTTGTGGAAGAGGGAGAGGGTTTTGAGGAAGATCGCGATGAGTATGCGGCTGAAAGCATATTTTTTGTACCCCGCAACGCGCGTTGGAGCGAGATTTCAAAAGCCGCGCACACAGCCGAAAATGGGGTGATTATTGACGAGGCCATGCGCTCTATTGAGAAAGAAAATCCGCGTCTGAAAGATATTCTCCCCAAAAATTTTGCAAGGCCTGAGCTGGACAAGCGCCGCCTTGGAGAAGTCATTGATCTGTTCACCAATATCAAAATTGTTGAACATAGCAACGACAAGGATATATTGGGTCGAACCTATGAGTATTGCCTTGCGCAGTTTGCCGAGCAGGAAGGCAAAAAAGCAGGCGAGTTTTTCACGCCATCCTGTATAGTCCGCGCGCTTGTTGAAATTCTCCAGCCGTTCAATGGCCGCGTTTATGACCCTTGCTGCGGCTCTGGCGGAATGTTTGTGCAGTCTGCCAAATTCATTGATAATCATGGCGGCAACATCAGGAAAATATCAATCTATGGCCAGGATTCAAACCCCACCACCTGGAAAATGGCCCAGATGAATCTCGCTATTCGCGGACTTGATTGCGATCTTGGCAAATACAATGCCGATACTTTTTTCGACGACCTGCACCAGCAGCTTAAGGCTGATTTCATCATGGCCAATCCGCCTTTCAATCTGTCCGATTGGGGAGGGCCACAGCTGAAAGAGAATGCGCGCTGGCGGTTTGGGCAGCCCCCTGCTGGAAACGCCAACTTCGCCTGGCTCCAACACATGATTTGGCACATGGCCCCAAATGGCAGAATGGGCATTGTGCTGGCCAATGGCTCCCTTTCCTCACAAACAAACGGCGAAGGCGAAATCCGCAGAAAAATCATTGAAGCTGACCTTGTGGACTGCATAATTGCCATGCCGCCACAGCTTTTTTACACGACGCAGATACCCGTATCCCTCTGGTTTCTTGCCAACAACAAAAAACAGAAAGGCAAAACGCTGTTTATTGACGCCCGCAAAATGGGCGGAATGGTTTCCCGCCGTTTGCGCGAACTGAGCAATGAGGACATAGAAAAACTTGGCCACACTTATAGAAAATATACGGATGGGAAGTTGGAGGATGCGAAAGGATTTTGCGCTGTCGCTACAAGCGAAGAAATTGCCAAACAGGATTATATACTCACACCTGGCCGCTATGTGGGCGTAGAGGAGCAGGAAGATGACGGCATTCCATTTGAGGAAAAAATGGCAGCGCTTACAGCTGAGTTGGGAGAGCTTTTCAGTAAGTCCCATGAGCTGGAAAAAGAAATAAAAAAGCAGTTGAAGGCGATTGGGTATGAAATCTGAAAAACTTTCGAAAATATGCCAAATAATAAATGATAAGATTGATTTTAAGACTTTAAGAAATAAATCATTAAGATATATATCGACAGAAAATATGATAAAAGATAGAGGAGGAATAACTCAAAATAAAAATATCCCATACCGTGGAAAAGCAACATTTTTTAAAAAAGGAGATATTTTAATCTCAAATATACGGCCATATTTTAAGAAGATATGGCATGCCGATTGTGAAGGTGGGTGTTCTCAAGATGTTCTGGTTTTTAGAGCTTTCTCAGGCATTAATAGTCAATTTATTTACTATTGTCTTTCAGAAGAAAAATTTTTTGACTATGTTACACAATCAGCAAAAGGAACAAAAATGCCACGAGGGGATAAAATAAAAATGCTTGATTTTTTAATTCCCTTATTGCCTAGAAAATTTCAAGATAAAATTGCTTTTTTTATTTCGCGTTTGGATGAAAAAATTAGGGTGAACACACAGATAAACGATAATTTGGCGGCTTAAATGTCGAGTTGTGAGACATCCAGCTTGCCGGACATCAGTTTCGGAAGAAGGCAATCACGCAAAGATGACAACCGTATATTTTCGAGATGAATATTTTTAATATACCGTAGAATGGGAATTGCCTGTGCATTGAATAAGTAAACTTCTTCTTTTGAGGGAATGTGAATAGGATAATTCATAATCTGCTGCTTATCTCCACGCGGCATTTTAGTTCCTTTTGAGACCGATACCATAAATTCGAAAAATTCATCTGCATATAAAATGCAGTATAAATAGGCAGAATACACGTCCTGTTTAGGGACAAAACAGAGATTTTTCGAGAATTTTTAGAGGTTTTACAGCGCA
>CAYNKM010000239.1:0-3364 GCA_964397795.1 uncultured Desulfovibrio sp.
GACATTATATCCTGGCCTACTGGACAATCCCTTTAAATCCCGGCATCTCTGGCGCAAGATTTTTTCATTATAGACATAAAGAGGCGTTCCAAAACGATCCGCCAGATCCTGTGCGGAAGTTTGGCCAAAAAAATCCAGCTTTTGCGAATATTCGTTCCTTAAGTTCATCAGATCTTCCATATTAAATTATATAAGATATTTATTTTCCCGACTTGTCTCATATATGTCAAGAATTACAAAAGATTTAATAAAGAGAATGCGGGAAAGACAATACAGGGAAGCGGTATCCAGAGTTTCCCACCAATAATTTGCCCTTAACCATTCTGGGCGGCGGGATTCTTCGATTGGAACAATCAGGTTTCAGCGCCAAATCCTCCCCCCTGTCGGAAATTTGCCGGTCAGGCGCTTCTTAAAAGGCATCCGGTTTCGGTCTTTGGCATACCCGGCCTGGTATTTTATAAGCAATGCCGAGGACGCTATCCGTATGTGGACAGGAGAACGGGGAAACAATGCGCTATAAATCTTGAGCGCCAGTTTTACCGCGTTAATTTAATCAGACAGAAAAATCCGGTCTGGATTCCAGGCCGGATTATTTCTGAAACAATCAGGGATAGATGAGGGTTTATGACTTTGCTTCAGCAGCCGCGCCTTCAGGATTCTTGATGGTAGCCTGGGCCTCGTCAAGAGCCTTCTGAAGCTTGTCCTGATCGATTGTGGAGAGAGATGACTGAATAATCGTTCCGCCCGTACCCTTGAGATCATTCATAACCTTGTCGGTAATGGGAGAGTCAACCAGGACGAAGAGGGCGGAGCTACCGGGCTTGAGGGTGGAAGCCAGCTGTTTCATAAAGGAGTCGCTGATCCCCACGTCTGTCAGCGCGCCGGCAACCGCACCAGTTCCCGCGCCCACTACCAGGCCAAAAATGGGCATCATGAAGAGAAGGCCAATGAGGGTTCCCCAAAGCGCGCCGCTGATGGCTCCGCCAAGGGCAAGATGGTACATCTGCAAAAGTTTTACCCTACCATCCTTTTTCTTGACCGCGATTACCGCGTCCTGCAGGGTGACAAGATATTCTTCAGACATTCTCATAAAATCAAGGCGAACCTGCTCCGCCTGAAGCTCATCCGGATAAACGATAACAATCAACGTAGCCATGATGTCTCCTTATAAAAATATATACTTGGATAAATTATCTTTTTTAAAGAAGATATGTCAATACCCCTTACCTGGATGAATTATCGTTTCGCGGATTGCGCGACAAAAGCCTAATCCGGCACAACACATTGATGGATAATTGTCATCTCCTTGCCGCCAACGCCAGCATCTCTTAAGGCTTTTGTGACCGGCATTTTTTTCAGAATTTCAAAACACATTATTCCCATGGTCAGTTCCGCGCAATCGCCAGAATATTCCTCCTTTATTTTAGGATTGTAATAATATGTGTTTGTTCCCCGCTTATCCTGATCTATTATGAGTTGCGTTAAGGAATCAGTAACAGGAATCGCTCCCTTTATATATCCGCATCTCTCCCATGGTATGTCTACCCCATCATCCGAATCATCAGAAAAACCTGTTGAAGGGAAGAAAGCCATAGCCAGGACAAGAAAGCCAAAAATAAACACTTTTCTCATTTTATATCCCTCTTTTGAATAAAAATTTTTCCCTTGGACAACCCATACAAAAAATTAACAGTGACTGGAAGCCCAAAAATATTCATAACCGGGGCTTAATCATATCCGAATTTTTTACGGCATTCATTCTGGGCGTTTTCCATTATCCTGACCTGATCGTCAGCCATGGTCTGGACAAATTTGGCCTGGTTCTCATATTTTGAGGACATGGTGTCAACAAACCATTTGATGAAAAATGATTTATTATAACAGGCAAGATTCATCTGCTGGATAAAGAACATTTTTACATCAGGAGGCAAATTTTCTTCCATCCTCTCTGCCATACATTGGGCCACTTCCGGCGGCACACCCCGCTTTTCAAGGTCGTTTTTAAAATTGACAAACGCCTGCGTTTCACAATCATGAATGGTCATGGCATAAAGGTCTTGAGAATCGCCAAGCAAAATCAAGGAAAATAAAAGTATCGCCGCAAAAAGCCTGTAATTTTTCCTCATGGCAACAATCCCCGTATAAAAAGATAGCCTGGTTCAAGGCCGGTTTGAATTATTCAGCATATTATACAGATCAGCAATATCATACCTGTCCGGACTCTGTCTGCGGCTGGTCATGGCCTCCACGCTCATCCACATACCCTCTGCCTGATTACGCATAAATTCCGCCATATTCTTCCCGTTATTTCTGTCCTTTTTATAGGCGTTATTTGGGAAAAGACAGATATTTTCAAGTTCGCCCCTGATGACCTTTAAATCCTGATCGGCTTTATCTGATCTGTTTTCAAAATCAAAGGGACTTGTCAAAAGTCCAACTCCCAGCGCGCCCCTCTCTTTCAGGACTCTGGCTACTTGCGGCATACTTTGGCAGGAAGTTCCGCCAAGGCCTCCGACCAGAAAAAAAAGACGGATGCCGGAGGGAAGAATGGCAGCCAGCTTTTCCGGCGACTCACAATCCTCCTGTCTGATTTTAACCTCTGCCGGACTGCTCTTCAGGATTTTTTCGTCATCCTCCACCTGGATAAAAAGCAGCTGGTCCTGATCCAGAAGCTGAAAATAATTCAGGGTATTAAAACCACAGCCACCGAAGGCGATTATTGCCGCTTCCCTGTTTGTTTCTCCCATTATTTCCCCATGCCATTTAATTGTTCGTAAAAAACGCAGCCCTTTTCCACGCCGTTATCGCAGGATAACTTAAAATATTCGCGCGCCTTATTAAAATCCTGATTAACACTCTGGGCCGTCAGATACATTACCCCCATGTTGAATTGCGCCATGGCATCGCCATGCTCCGCTCCCCTGTTAAACCAGTACAATGCCTGATCAATATCCATCTTTACGCCCATGCCCTGTATATATAAATATCCCAAAACAGATTCAGCTTTTGGGTCTTCCCTTTCAGCCGCTTTTTGAAAGGCTTCAAAGGCCTTCCTGTAATCTTTCTCCACGCCGAGTCCATTTAAGTACAGGCCGCCAAGATTTGTCCAGGACTCAACATGTCCCTGCCTTGCCGCTTTCTCAAACCAGTGTCTGGCTTCTCCGAAGTCCTGCGTCACACCCTCGCCATCCAGATACATGCCGCCCAAATTAAACTGGGCCTCCGCCAGACCCTGTTCGGCAGCCTGTTTATACCAGCCAAAAGCCTTTTGAAAATCCTGCTGGATACCCATACCCTTGTCATACATCACGCCCAAAATATTCTGCGCTATCGCGCTTCCCTGTCCGGCCGCCCTTTCATACCA
>CAYNKM010000240.1:0-3354 GCA_964397795.1 uncultured Desulfovibrio sp.
ACATTCTACTTCATTTCTGGCTTCAGTATATAAAATAATATCATTATTTGGCAAATCTTCAATCTTCTGATTTTTGCTCCATTGTCTTTCGGAAACATATGTTGCAGCAGACGCCTTGAATAAAATTTTTACCGGGATTTTTTTATCATCAAATATTCCCAAAAATGAATGTTCTTCTTTTTCCGGCTCATGCAGGTCATCAGCCTTATATCGCGTTATCTGGCAGCTTATAAAACGATGCAGGGCCAATAAAGTGGGATTTAAGTATAGAGGTTTCAGAGGATTTTCAGGCGACATTATATATCCCTGGACAAATATGCTCTCATGAAAGGCTATAATTCGTATAGGTGTGAAAAAATAGGATTTTTCTTCAAGATGTCGTTTGGCCCTGTAGCAGACTTTGCAGATTTTCCGTTCTCCCGCGGCGATCATAAAAGTGCGCAAAATATTTTCATAGGGAGCATAATCAATAGGACCTTTTACAAGCGCGTCTCCGAGGCCATCTTTTATAGAGGAAGGTGCTTCAAGAAAAGCCGCTGTCTGATTTAAGCTTTGACGTGTTTTTCGCAACATTGAGGGAGGAAGAAGTTTTTGAAGAAACTCATTGCATAAAACCAGCTCGGCTAGAGATTCCGCATTCAGGCTTATTGCGGGTATTCTCCTGGGTTTATCTATGATATAGTAAACCTCTTTGCCCACCCGCAATTTATTCAGTTTACCATATTTTGCGCCTTCCAGCTGATCAGCAAGCCTTCCTACCGTCTGTTTTGAACATTCAAGACTGATTGCCACATCAGAAAGGCTTACGGGAGTCTTGCTGAACAGCAATATGGTGTAAAAAGAAAGAAGCTTTTCCGCAGGCCGTGAATCATTCCACTTTTTACCCATATTATTCCCCAGAAACAAATCCAGGGATTATTAATCCCTGGATAATATTTTATAAATTGAATCCTACAGTCCTGATTGAATTGTCCAGCTTTAGTTTCTGCTCATTCATAAGCGCATCTACCAACTGATGGCAGCTGACTTCCCCCGGTTCTTCCAGCCAGAACTGGGATAATACCGACTTGAAATCTCCAGGAGTCAGATATTTCATGGTACACAATCTTTCTTTAAGTTTGCCTTCAATTTTTTCATTGGTCAATGGCGCAAGCATCTTATCAAACAAAAGCATTATCCTTTCTGGAGATGCGTAGCAAAACTCAACTTTGAACGGAAAACGGCGCATCGCCGCATTGTCTATTACTGTGCGAAAGTTGGTAGTGCAAATACACATTCCATTATGATTTTCCAGTGCAGTCAGAAACTCATTGACCATGGTTTGCTCCCAGTTCTTGACCGCATGTTCTCTGGAAAAAAGGAAAGAATCAACTTCATCAATAATCAGAAGAGTCTTCCTTTGCTGCGCGAGACTGAAAATTTCGGCTATCCTTCTCTCTGTTTCTCCCACATATGAACCAAGTATGCCACTTGCCCTTTCAGTAATACATTCCATATCCAGCTCTTCGGCCAGATAATGCGCAAATGCGGTTTTACCGGTTCCTGGCGGACCATAAAACAGGATATTGCCCATTCCAGGAAGAGAAGTGTGAGAAATTCTTTCCTGGAGAATCTTTAATCTTGCGATAAGTCTCTCCACAGGCAGACTGGTGCAAATGGCCTGCGGATCATAATATACCGAAGATTTGCTCTCTGTTCCTGTCCAGCAGCCATCATTCCTCAATTGCATATGCGATTTGAGAATACGCTCCGCGCATTCACAAAAATCATTTTTTCCTGCCAAAACTTTTGCCTGTTTTGCGACATTTTCCATTACAGCGACTGAAACGGGATAAGTTCTTGCAAAATACTCCCTTCTTTCCTTCGGAAAACGTTGGCATAAATTTAACCTGATTGCAACATTATTCCACATTTGCTTACTTTCTTTTATGCCAAGCGACTGAAAATGGATACTGAAACTAAAGCGTCTGCGTACCGCCTGATCAATATGCTCAATCTGGTTGGTTATCCAGATAATCCTTATGTTTTTCTTTTCCAGTAAATCATTAAGCCAGGCCTTGGAAGAAGAAGAATCATTAAAGCCGGTATCCAGAATTTTCTCGGCTTCATCAACAACCACTATTGTGCCAGGACGTGAAAGCGCGGTGTTTATACATGCTATAAGTGAAATCCTGCGTTCTTTCCCGCTATCTTTCTCATTACAATTTACGCACAACCCACGCGCATTCAGATGCTGAACAATTTGGGACGCAAAACTGGTTTTACCTGTTCCAGGGGGTCCATATAAAAGCAGATGTACCGGGGCAGAGCTTTTATTTTTTAAAAGCGCTATAGCATGTTTCTTTTCATCCTCGCCAATCTGGAATTGTTCAAGAGGAACATTGGTAACAGGCAAATTTTTACAAAAAAAGTTCTGAATATCGCCCAGCTTTCCCATGTTGAGAACATTGTTGATATTGTCGCTTAACCTGAGGATATTATTGCTGTAATCTTCATCGAGTATTCCCTGCTGTACAAGCAGGACGTGAAGTTTTTTAAAGCAGGAGGAAGTCATTCCCAACATCTGTGCGAGAATGGGTTCTTTTTCAAAATTATATAACTCCAAATCATCCTCAATAAATTTTTCTATGGCATTGCAATTGCCCGCAGCCCAGGCATAAGCTATAATATTAAGACTGTTTTCATCCAGATTAAAAAGAGATTTAAAACCTCTGGGAAAAAGCGATTTGATGGGCGTTTGCTTTTCGGGAATCCATTGTTTTAAATTAAAAAACATTACTTCCATGATTTGATCCTGAATAACAGGATGATTTAAAACCAGATCTTCCAGAGAACCTGATAGACTCCTGAAACTTTCTTTTTCCATGGCCAAAAGGCGCTTGCGTATTTTTAAAGTTTCCCTGCTTTTTTCCTCGGGAAGCACAATTTCTTTTTTCAGGGTTTTTACAATCCCGCCCAAATCATCTGTTAGCCACCCAATACAGCGGAAAAAATTATGAGAAAGAGGAAAATTATATTCTTCCAGATTTAAAAGCCAGTTTGCACATTGTTTTTTTACCCAAAAAAGAACCGGATTTTTAGGGAAATCACGCAGAACGGCAGACCCGCTTTTTTTATTCATTCTACATCCTTATGGTATCAGATTCTTTTAGATACAATTTAACATCTGAAGTATTCAGAATTTCAAAAGCTTTTCATATAAAAACCCTTCCATGATTAAATACGATATAAAATTTTGTATCCATATTAACCTCCTTTCATTTTTAGTAAAAAAATAATTTTCCTTTTCTGATGAAGACAATATAATCTTTCATTATTCCAGTTTCCGGAATGGAAAAAGATTTTTATAAAAAA
>CAYNKM010000241.1:0-3319 GCA_964397795.1 uncultured Desulfovibrio sp.
AAATATTCATGCATACGCGTATCATCTGTTAATTCTGGGTGAAATGAAGCGGCCAGCATATTTGCCTGACGTACAGCCACCGCCCTCTTCTGGTTATCCTGCTCTACGCTGGCAAGTACTTCCACGTCTGGCCCGTATGAGAGGATAATAGGAGCGCGGATAAAGACTGCGGGAAATTCCCTGTCGCCCAATCCCTTTATTGGCAAATCAGCCTCAAAACTGTCCACCTGTCTGCCAAACGCGTTTCGCCTAACGCTAATATCAATTGCTCCCAGCCGTGGCTGATTACTGTTTTCAATATCTTTGGCAAGCATAATCAGGCCGGCGCAAGTGCCAAATACAGGCATTCCTGCCTCTATTTTTTCCCTAATCTGATTCATGATACCAAACTCATTAAGTAATTTTCCTATAGTGGTGCTTTCTCCGCCAGGAATGATCAGGGAATCTATCCCGTCCAGATCCTTAAGCTGGCGGATTTCCCTGCTGGGAGCTCCAATTTTCTGTAAAATTTTTCCATGCTCCCGAAAAGCTCCTTGCAAGGCAAGAATTCCGGTAAACGCCATTACCAGCCCCGCTCCTGCATCCTCATATCTTCAGGTATTTGAGAAATCTCAATGCCCACCATGGCTTCGCCAAGATCTTTGGATATTTCCGCCAAAAATTTATAATCATTGTAATTGGTCACCGCCTGGACAATCGCCCGCGCGCGTTTTGCCGGATCTCCGGATTTAAAAATACCGGATCCTACAAAAACCCCATCGCAGCCAAGCTGCATCATGAGGGCCGCGTCAGCAGGAGTGGCGATACCTCCCGCGGCAAAATTGACCACTGGCAGCCTTCCCTCTTTGCGCACCGCATGGCACAATTCCAATGGCGCACCATGTTCCTTGGCAAAATGTGGCACTTCATCTTCCCTTATATTACATAAATAGGCGATCTCGTTCATCACAACCCGCATATGTTTCACTGCCTCAACCACATTGCCAGTTCCCGGCTCTCCCTTGGTTCGAAGCATCGCGGCTCCTTCTCCAAGTCTGCGTAAGGCTTCGCCAAGATTGCGACATCCGCATACAAATGGGACTTTAAAATTCCATTTATCTATATGATATTTATCATCAGCGGGAGTCAGAACTTCGCTCTCATCTATATAGTCAACGCCAAGGGCCTGCAAAATATGGGCTTCAACAAAATGGCCTATCCTGGCCTTTGCCATAACCGGGATACTGACAGCATCCATTATTTTTTCGACAATCACTGGATCCGCCATACGCGCCACCCCGCCGGCGGCCCTGATGTCCGCGGGAACCCTTTCCAAAGCCATTACCGCGCAAGCCCCCGCCTCCTGGGCAATATGCGCCTGTTCAGGGGTGGTGACATCCATAATCACTCCACCCTTTAGCATATCTGCCAAACCTGTTTTTAATCTGTAAGTACCTGTTTCCGGCGCGGACATTTCAAACTCCTTTATAGATAATTTATTTAAGTAAAAAGTAATATGGCCTTATAATAATCCTGAAAACTTCTAAATCAAATTCCCAGAATTGCCAATTCCCAAAATCAGACAAAAGATATTGCCGTTATATGCTTCTGCGGTTATAAGCAATAAAAGTCATCAAGACAATGCCCATAATTTTTTCTTTTAATCCCGAATATATCTAAATAAACAAGGTAAGACGCGTAATGAAAGATGAAAGGGGACTATATTACCATGCCCAGCCCGGAAATCCCAAGATAAGGGTATATGTAAGGGAAGGCGCCAATGGGGAAGTCGAGTTCAGGCTATGGGAAATGGAACATCCGGAGGTCTGGGAAAGACATCCCTGGCTTCCTTTTAACGTGATCAGGGACGCGGCGGCCCTTTATCGGGAAGAACGGAATAAGGAAGTGAATCCACTGATTCTATATGATTTGGCTGTTGCTGAATCCCTTTTAAAAGAGTCAAAAGTTTGATTAGATCTATTGTTTTTTTTATTATTTTTCTTTTCTCCTTGAATGGTTGTTCCCAAAAAGCAGCCTATAAGGAGGAGGGAGGAACATTTAAACCCTATACTATTAAAGGCAAAACTTATTATCCTTTAAAATCGGCCCAGGGATTTGTCCAGGAAGGTAAGGCATCCTGGTATGGGCCCGGCTTTCATGGTAAAAAAACGGCAAGCGGAGAAATCTTCAATCAATATGCCATGACAGCCGCCCATAAAACTTTGCCTATGGGAACAAAAGTCAGGGTTACAAATCTGGAAAACAATCGGTCTGTTCTCGTCCGAATTAATGACCGCGGTCCTTTTTCTTCAGAACGTATCTTGGACTTGTCGCGGGCGGCGGCTTCCAGACTTGAAATAGTAGGAAAGGGAACAGGAAGAGTCAGAGTACAGAGTCTTGGAGAAGTGCCGGAGATTGACAGGGATGGTGATATAAGCGGGTCTTTTTATGTGCAGCTGGGGGCGTTTGGTCAAAAGGCGAATGCCCAGAAATTAATTGGTGTCCTTTCAAAAGAGGGACGCAAAGGCCGTCTGATTTTTGGCAATAACAATATGTGGAATGTCCAGGTGGGTCCATGGAAAGATTCAGACTCGGCTCAAAAAATGTTAAATGATTTTCACGCATCCTACCCCCAGGCTTTTATCGTGGGGGATAAATAAAAAAACATTATTCCTTGTGTTTTTATGAAAAATTTATTCTCCTCTTAATAAGCAACCCTCACCAGGCACAAGCCATGTGCCGGAGCGGTGGGAGCATTCAAGGCTTCACGGTTTTTAGCCTGAATTATATTTCTGGTCATCTCTGGAGAGATTTTGCCCCTTCCCGCTTTCCATAACAGACCCGCAATATTTCTTGCCATCTGTTTTAAAAACCCATTGGCGCATATTGACAGACATAAAAAAGAGGAACGGCCAGGATAAAAATCAGGCTGGGGCAGTTCTTCAAGTTTAATGGAATAAATATTTCTAACTGTGCTCTCCACTATGCTCCCGTTATTCTGGAATGATTTAAAATCGTGCTCTCCAAGCAAAAGGGGAATACAGTCTCGCATTGCCCCTGTATCCAACGTTCCACAATTCCAGGCAAAATCCGTAATTTCAGGCGGGATAAAACCAGCTTCTGTCCAGTATCTATAAATATAGGTTTTTGAAATCGCATCCTTGCGGGAATGAAACTTTTTATCTGCCCTTTGCGCGCTTATTATGCGTATGTCCGTAGGAAGGATTGAATTCAGACTATGCCTCCAGTCCTGCGCCTGCCATCTGGGTATATCAGGCAAATCCAGATGGGCGACCTGTCCTGCGGCGGAATAACGTTGGACAAGACAAGCCGCTCGAAC
>CAYNKM010000242.1:0-3317 GCA_964397795.1 uncultured Desulfovibrio sp.
TAATAATTCAATCATTTTTTGAATCCATTCTTCTGCTTCGATTGCTTGAGTATCCATCTACTTATCCCTCCTAATTATATCATAGCCCACAAAAAGCTCGTCTGGTAAATCCAAACCACTTTCATATTTGCTCATGGCACGCAAAAGCATTGGCATATAGTCAATCAAGCTGATTTTTTCGTCACTTCCTACTCCCAGGGACTCACACAGGAAAAGTACGTAAATCGTGTGTTTCTGACCCTTTGCCTCGGCAAACCGATTCACGAGTTTGTCGACCGTATCTACGTTATGCTTCAGGGCGTATGCGCGTAATGTGAACGCTCCCGCTCTTATTCCATATTCCCAGCTTGAAAACATGGCGTGACCCTGGTCATCAACTCCTATCTGGCCTTCCCAAATATCGTGATCCAATTGTTTGATATTCATCGGATTTTTGTTTTTTGCGGCAAGTGCGGAAGAGTCTGGATATGGATTTATTGGGATATAAGGAAAATCAGGATTAATCTCATAGAGGGGGATATTTCGCAGCCCCGCACTGTGCGCAGTCAATGTCGCGTACGCCGCGCTGACTTTCTGGTATTTATCATAAAGGATAAATAGTGTGAAATTCTGGGCTATTGTGATAGATACTGCAATTACAAGGAAGACAGTAAGAATGGATACTGTGACATAATGGGCTGTTTTTTCATTTAATTTCTCAAGCATTGGTGACTCCTGTGCAAAAATATTGCTTTTGTAATGCAGGTTTATTCAGGACTAAAATAAAAAGCCCCGCTTTTATGCGGGGCTTTGCAGTTTAAGATTAGATTGCACTATTCTTTGTTTTCTTTATCACGCTTATGGTTTTCGTAAAGAACCCATCCCAACATGAATATAGCAAAAGCGGTTATACCTACCCAGACAGACATCTAATTCTCCTTTGTATATGTCAGTCATGCTTTTTTGTGGACGTGGAAGCCCATAAGCCTATTGCTCCAATGAACGCGACAAAAATATAAGCGTATATCATACGCACCTCCAGGCAATTACGATAGCGAGAATTGCGGTTAGTATGGCAAAAAGTACACAATCAGAGCGGTTTTCATATAATGCTAATCCTGCACCGATGGAGGCGGTATTTATTAAGATAGCTACACAGACTTATCCTATGGCACTTTTCTTCTTTTCAGGAAGTTTCATTTATTTACCTTTTCACGTTTTTTGGTACTTGTCTAGCCAGGATTTACTGGCACTACTGATTATTAGTGTTTAAAATAAAAAGCCCCGTTTTCATGCAGGGCTTTAAGGCTTCTCTGATTAATCAGGGATTTTTCTTTTCCTTTGTCTGACGGTGATTTTCATAAAGTCCGTAGATCATTATTGCCAAAAGTATTCCGAATATCCCCCACCAAACGCTCATTTTATTTTTCCTTGGTAATAATAAAGAAACAGATGATAGCAAAAATGGCAATTGGAATCCCCCACCACTTATGCTCGTACACGGCCACTACCATACTAGCCACTGCAGTATTGAGACAAAAATTACCTAAAGATTCCCTTCGTTTTGAGGTTAGTTCAAAAAGTTTCATCTTTTCTACCTTGCCAATATTTTTACTTGTTGTCTAGCTAGAATTTTAGGAACACAGCTCATCACCCATTAGTGCCCACTCATCCAGTTCTTCTTTAAACTCTTTTTCTATCAACTCCATGAGTTCCTCATATCTTTCTTCTTCTCGTAACTCATCCTCAGTTATATGATACGAGTCATGGGTTGGATTATATTGAACGCTCATTTCATCATCCAGTTTGCTCAAAGGACATCCCAAAAAGTAAGCTTCCAAACCTATCATTTTTTCTCCTTGATTTTTTTGTATTTTATTTGCTTTTAAATTTACCTTTTACCGCGTCTACCACGGCCACCAGCTTTTCATACTTATTATCCTCCTACATTATTGTTTACATATTCTTATAACAAATTTCAGGGTGTAAATTCGCCTTTGTCCGCTCCATTATTTATCTGTGGAGGCATAAAGCGCGAAAGGAGATTTGCCATGCCTGTGTATTCCATTGAATCCATGAAGGGAAAGGATCATGTCCAGACCGTCTATACCGGTAAGGACAATCCTATTGAAGTTATCCTGAAAAAGGATGATGCGGAGTATGATTATTCCGATGCCAAGCTTATCCGTGTCAAAATTGGGTCAACTGAATTTGATTCCAGTTCGGATCCATCCGCCTTTGACCGCTCTGAATCCGCCATTGGCCGTCTGAAAATCTTCATTGGGGATCAGGCCAATATTGCCGCGCAGGCGTATAATGTGAAGATTGAGATTCAGGACGCGTCTGAGCGTGATCTGTATTTTGGCCAGGTGCGCGTGCGCATTGATGACCCTGGGATGTAGTAGTTTAGAAAATTAAGAATTTCATATGGGGGCGGTTTCGCCCCCTTAATTGGAGCGCTTGTGACAAGGGATGAATTTTTGAATGAATACCGCTCAACACATAAGGATTGGGCAGGAAGCGCTGGTTCTGAGCATATCAAGGAACCATCTCCTGAGCGTATCGATCAGGGCTGGGTAATTGAACAACCCCAGCATACGTTTTTCAACTGGCATATGAATCGTACTGACAGGCGACTGCGCAATCTAGAAGCTCGGGTAGCATGGCTTGAAAAATGTCTTGGACAAAATAGGTGAAAACCCTGTAAGTCATCGAGCAATATTTTCACATGGCAGTCACGAAACTTGGCGCAAAATTGATGTCTCTGGAAAAGAGGGCTTCTTTTGGAATTGGTAGTGTTATCATGCCCGGATTTATGGCTATGTCGGCTGCCAAGCAAGTAGCTTCGGGAGAAAATTCCCTTGGTGGAAGCCTTGGAGATTTGGGCGGAGGTTTGGCTGGTTGGTCGATAGGTTCAAAAGCTATTGGCGCGCTAACTAAAAGTATGAAACCTGGCTTTTTACAAAAAGCCCTTGGATTCGGGGGAGGTATGATTGGTTCTGACCTGGGTGGGTCTGTTGGTTCTAGTATTGGAGATAAAATTTTATCCTGGAGGCGTAAGCCCCCTACATATGATTCGTGGATAAACGCCAATGGCGAAAGAAGTCAGCCAAAGGCGTGATTTATATAAACTTAAAAGAGGTGCATTATGATTGATAAAGTTGCAGAACAGGTCAAGGAAGCTGAAGTGCGTGGTGTTATGGCCGCTTTTGTTGACGCTGGTCTTGTGAAGGTGGCGGGACAGGGTGCTTTTGATGAACTTTGCGAGGTAGTCGCTGCCAATTTGGGTAACAACTATGATTTGGAAAAGATCGCATATGTTACAGATGCGCTTTTAA
>CAYNKM010000243.1:0-3306 GCA_964397795.1 uncultured Desulfovibrio sp.
CTATGGCAGCAATATCACATACTGTCTGATAATAAGTATCAGGAACAACAGAAGCGGAATTGATTCCCGCGATAGCAACAAGTCCTCTTAAAATGGGACTGTTTGAAACTCCCTGTCCGCAGAACCCAACTTTCTTTCCGTGTTTTTGCCCTGAAAAAATTGATACCAGAATAGCCCAGATGACCGCGGGATCCTCCTCGTCATAAATATGGGATAATCTGGCGTTATCCCTGTCTGTCGCCAGAACCATTTGAGTCATGTCATTGGAACCAATTGAGAAACCGTCAAATTCATTTAAAAATTGTTTGGACAGAATGGCATTTGACGGGATTTCGCTCATAAGTATAATTTTGAGATCGTTTTCCCCACTCTTGAGGTTATGCACATTTTCAAGATAAGTCCTCATGGAACGAGCTTGTTCAAGAGTTCGCACAAAAGGAAGCATAATCCTCAAATTTTTCCCACCGTAAACATCACGGGCAAGTTTAAAAGCCTCAATTTCCCAGTCATGAATATTTCTGGACACGCCCCTGTATCCCAGCATAGGATTCGCTTCCAGATATTCAAAAAGATTGCCGCCAATCAAATTCCGGTATTCATTGCTCTTAAAATCCGTAGTCCGGTAGGTTATGGGCTTTCCATAAAATGCCATCGCGAAAAGAGCGAGATTCTGCGCCAGACTTTGAACATAATAATCTTTGCCAGTACGAAAACCCTTGGATTTAATAATTTGGGAAATTTGTTCTTCCAGATTCCTTATCTGATCCATTTCCTTTTTTAGTCCAGAACGTAAACTCACTTCTTCCCGCAACCGCTCTATATCATTTAAAACCTTTTTTACTTCCGGTAAATCAGCAACTTTGGCGGCATAGGTTTCAATACTGGTTTCAATTTCCGCCCTGCGTTTTGGCGCGTCAGGATCATTGGAAGACAAAAGAGCTAGTTCATCATCAAATCCCATGATAATTCTGACGTGATCTTCAAGTCTGGGAGAACTTTTCAATACTTCTATTCTCCGGGAAGCCATCTCCATATGTTGATCAAGTTTATGATCAATTTCCCTCATTTTCCTGTGAAGCAAAAGAACTTCTTCAGAGGATAAATTGCGGTTTGTTTCCGCCAGTTTGTTTAGTTCTTCTGTCAAACCGGTAATCGCGCCAACATATTCCCTTAAATTAAAATTATAGATAATCAGACCGGCTGTCATCTGATCGCGTAAAAGCTTCGACAATCTGTTTTCCAGCTCTCTTAATTTCAGGGATACGACTGATTTCAGTTCCCCATTATCAAAGGCTTCAAGCGCAAGAGGATGAATTCCTATATTACCCAGCATAAATTCGGCTCTTAAAAGCCCGACTTCAAATTGGGGAAAATCTCTGAGGCGGGAAAGAAATAACGCCTGTCCCACATCCGCCAGAACAAGACCAACCTTGGTTTTAGTCTCTGGCATTAGGGAAATATCAATTTCTCCCCCCACTTGCTGGAGCGGCAAAAGACCGCGATAAATTTTTCCGCGGGTTCCATCGACAGTAACCTCCGCTCCATCCAGCGCGCGCAGAATATCAACCCTCTGAATTCCAATAACCGCCGGTATGCCCAATTCCCGGGAGGTAATTGCGGCATGACTGGTATCTCCGCCGACATCGGCCATAATCGCGGAAGCCACCCGCATACCAGGCACCATGTCGGGATCTGTTCTTTCAGCGGCCAGCACGTCTCCCCTTTCCACTTTATTTAATTCAAGAGCTGATCGCAAAAAGCGGACTGTACCATGACCGGCGCCCCTGGACGCGCCATTTCCTTCCGCCAATATTTCTGCGTCTTTTACCGCTTTGGGATCCACCTCTTTTCTGCGCATGAAAATGGTTTTTGGATGAGTCTCAAGCTCCTCATTCCAGCGGGTTTCTGGTCTGGCCTGCACAAACCAGAGTCTGTCTCTCCCGTCTATACAGAATTCAGTGTCCATTATTATACCACCATAGGCCTTGCTGACAGCTCTGACTCCCTGCGCCACTTTCGCGGCCTGACTTAAGGAAAGAGCCCAGCGCATGGCCTCATGTTCTGGCACATGAACTTCTTTGGTGCCGCCATTATCATCATAGACAATTTTCATGTCCTTGCAGCCCATTTGGCGGATTATGACCTCATTTCCATCATCCCTTTGGAAAATATAAAGCTTGTCGGGAGTAACTTTTCCTCCCACCACTGCTTCACCCAGACCATAGCTTGCATCAATGCTGACCAGATCTTTCCTGGAAGTTCCTCGGCAGCCTGTGGCAGTATCGGCAGAAAATGCCGTTCCGGAAATTTGGGGATTGATCATCTGCATCATACAGACTGAAAGAGAAGTATTCTCAATAGCCCATTCCTTTTTCGCGTTTTCCGCGATTTCCTCATTGCCTGTTTCTTCCGCCAGGGCAAGAGCATCAAGAATGGCTTCCCTTCTGTATGTCATTGAACGCAGATTATAGGCTGAAGCGCAATCCCACTGATATGCTTCAACAACCTTGTCCTCTCCGGTCATGTTCAGGTAGGTATCCTGCAAACCGGCAAAGGCCTTTTTTCTTGAATCTTCTCCGGCAGCGGAAGAACGGACAGCGACCGCCGTCAGGTCATCTTCATTATCCCTGCAAATAGCCCTATAGGCTTCGCGAACAGCTTCATTCACATCTGAGGGCAAATCAACGGATAATATTGCGGATTGAACCAGAACGGAACGTTTTCTTAACTGATCTATTCCTTCGGGAGATGTGGCGAAACCTTCAACTATATTATTTATAAAAGTTCTTAATTTCGTCTGGGCGGGTTCAGGATCATTCCAGTCAATCCGTCCATATTCCTTGTCAACAATTGAGCGGACAAGTTTGCCATTGACTTTGGTATCGTCAAGAAGATGGTGAAACGCCTGGGAGGAAATTGCACGGAAATACGGCGCCTGTATTCCTTCTATCTGACTGATACGGGCAGTATTATAATTTTTTCCTCCAACAAGAAGTTCAGCGTCCGGACCAATCTCCATTATATCCGCGCCGGTCAATACGAGTTTTTTTTGAATATCATCCAGACTGGCGTTAGTTTCATTTATATCTTCTTTTCTTTCAGTATCCTGCATTTTTTATCTCCCTCGTAATAAAAAGCTGGTTAAGAAATGAATACCCAAACGCCAGAATAAATTATTATCTCTGCTCAAACTATGTGCCGGTTTCTGGGGATGACAACTTTCCCCTGCAAGAGGTATGTCGTAAGCAGCACGCTGACAACGGCTTTTTAGTCCCCAGACCATCTTTTTCAAGCAACTTTTATTAT
>CAYNKM010000244.1:0-3291 GCA_964397795.1 uncultured Desulfovibrio sp.
GAGATTATTTTCCCCTGTTCTTTTTGGCTCTTCAGCGGCAAGCCTGGTCTGGGAAAACTTCTCAATCCGCTTCTGAATATAAACAAATAAAAAATGGGCCGCTATTAGCAAAAAGGCTGTTATGGCAAAAACAATGGCGAGACGTACGGGGGAATTATCCTGGAAAAAATCTCTTAAATTAAAAAATTCAATTATATGGCGCAAGGCTTCTTCGTTCATTACCACTTCCGTTTATATTTTTGAGGGTGTCAGCTTTTTTTGACAATGGCAGTTTCAGTCTCTTCAAGCGTTATTATCATGGTCACGATAACCCAGGGATTAAAAGGCCTCACCTTGCTGCTCTGGCATTTCTCCCCTGCCTCCAGCCGGCGCATTAAAAGAAAAGGTGATCTCATTGTCTGACGATGTGTCAATAGAAATATCAGTGTTTTGAGGCAAGCCAAGCAATCCGGAATTGATATATAAGCCATTGCTTGTCTGCCTAACTTCCGATAAACCGGTTTCCCCGCCAATTTTAACGCTGTTGCCAGAAGAGCACGCCCAGAGAAGAGCAAGGACAGACAAAATTAAAAAAACTCTCATTATTCCCTGTAAATCCTTCCGGCCAGAAAAAGCCGTATGTAAACGCCATAAACAGTCAGACAGGTATCTTTATATAAAAATGCCAAAAACTCAAGTAAGCCAACTTCCCTAAATTAAATCAATCGCCATTCCTTTATTACAATCCTTTTACTCAATCGCGCTTTTATAAAATTACAGATTTTAAAATAAAAGCCATTTTGAGGTCTTTTTTTTTATGCTCAATTAATTTATAATTTTTTACTTGTATTTTTACGCCGGCCTTTATAAAACTCACGCCAGTCCAGATTTGCTTAAAATCTGGATCGCTTTTTACAAGATACCAAATACATGTCATATTTTCAGGAGAATCCATGAATAAACTTTTTAAACTTTTGTTATTAATGCCAATTCTGCTTTTATTTTCAAGTCCCTCCTGGGCAGATGATATTAAAATTGGGCTTATGTGTCCGCTTACCGGCAAGTGGGCTTCAGAAGGACAGGACATGAAAAATATTGTCAGCCTTCTGGTAGAAGAAACAAACGCCAGCGGTGGAATTAATGGCCAAAAAGTGGAGCTTCTTGTCCAGGATGACGCGGGAGATCCAAGAACCGCGGCTTTGGCAGCCCAAAAGCTGGCTTCTTCTGATGTGGTTGCCGTTATCGGCACATATGGCTCGGCCGTGACTGAAGCCAGTCAGAATATTCTGGATGAAAGCGGAATTGTGCAGATAGGCACAGGATCGACCAGCGTGCGCCTAACAGAAAAAGGCTTGCCCCTGTTTTTGCGCACAAGCCCGCGGGATGACGATCAGGGGAAGGCCGCTTTTTCCGCTATCGCCAAAGGCAATTACAAGGCGGTTGCCCTGCTGCATGACAATTCTTCCTATGCCCAGGGACTGGCGGAAGAAACCAAAAAACAGCTGGATAAAGCGGGCATTCCCGTTATCTTCTTTGATGCCCTAACCCCCGGGGAAAGGGATTATTCCGCCATCCTGACCAAGCTTAAATCCGCAAATCCCGATTTGATTTTTTATACCGGCTACTATCCCGAAACTGGCATGCTCCTTCGCCAGAAAAAGGAAATGAACTGGAATGTCCCCATGATGGGCGGCGACGCCGCAAACCATCAGGATTTGGTCAAGATAGCGGGAAATGAGGCGGCGACTGGCTACTTTTTTGTAAGTCCGCCCCTGCCCCAGGATATGGACACCAAAGAAGCCAGGGATTTCCTGGCCGCCTATAAAGCAAAATATGGATCCTATCCCCTTTCCATCTGGGCTGTAATGGCTGGAGACGCTTACCGCGCCCTTGAGGCGGCATTAAAGGCCGGCAATACAGATCCGGAAAAAATTGCGGAATGGCTCAAAAAACAGACAGATATCCCCGCCCTGTCAGGGCCTGTCGGCTTTAATGAAAAGGGAGACAGGATTGGCGATTTCTACAGGGTATATATTGTAAATAGCCAGGGAGGCTTTGACCTTCTTTCAAAAGCGGATTAGTACATCAGTTTCTTTTTGTAATGGAACAATTTATTCAGCAGGTTCTCAATGGCCTTGCCATTGGCGGCATATACGCGCTGGTAGCCCTGGGATACACCATGGTCTATGGCGTGATGAAATTAATAAACTTTGCCCATGGCGATCTCTTTACCATCGGAGCCTATCTGGGCTTTACCCTTCTTGTGAGCTGGCGTCTATCAGGACTTTTGACGCCAGCGCTGGCCATGATAAGCGTGTTTATTATGGTCAGTCTGCTTGTCGCGCTTATCGGCTGGCTTCTGGAAAGGGCGGCTTACCGCCCCCTGCGCAATGCCAATCGGCTTTCAGCTGTGGTTTCCGCCCTTGGCGCTTCAATTTTTTTTGAAAACGCCATAATGCTCATCTATGGCGCCCGCGTCTATGTCTATCCGGATTCAATCAGACCCAATTTTACAATTTCAATTCTTGACCTTCCCGTGCCCGGAATGAGGATTATGATCATCGGTGCAAGCGTTATCCTTATGATTCTGCTCTGGGCTTTTATTCAGCGTACAAAAATGGGGGCTGCCATACGGGCGGTCGCGATTGATCCTGGAGCCGCGCGACTCATGGGCATTAATGTGGACAAGGTCATTTCCATTGTTTTCCTCATTGGGCCTGGTCTCGGCGGCGCGGCCGGCCTGATGGTTGGCATCTATTATGGCCAAATTGATTTCATGATGGGCTGGATGTACGGCTTAAAAGCTTTTACCGCGGCCATCCTCGGAGGAATCGGCAACATCCCGGGAGCGATGCTTGGCGGTTTCCTGCTTGGCGTTACAGAATCCCTCGCTGCCGCCTATATTGCCATGGCCTGGAAAGATGCCATTGCCTTTCTGGTGCTTATCCTCATTCTTATCATTCGCCCAACAGGTATTCTGGGAGAAAAGGCAGCAGACAAACTATGAACCGCATGCCTTTATATGTCATTTTAACCATACTGATCCTCATCATTCCCCTGATAGGCAACGCCTACTGGATTAATCTCAGTATAATGATTGGCCTTTATACGCTGCTTTCCCTCTCTCTCATTATCATGCTGGGACAGGCAGGCATTTTTAATATGGGTCATGCCGCCTTTTACGCCGTCGGCGCCTATACCACGGCAATCCTGAACACCCAACTGCAATGTCCCATCTTCGTCGCCATGATTCCAGCAGGACTTGTCGCCGGTCTTTTTGCCTTTGTTATTGCCTTGCCCATAATTCATCTA
>CAYNKM010000245.1:0-3276 GCA_964397795.1 uncultured Desulfovibrio sp.
AATAAAATAACAACTATAATAAACTGTTCCAGTCTCTTGGAAAGTACAAAATCCCTGAAAGTCATATCGAAATTTTTCCTTTAAAAAGATTTATTGAAAATATGCTGGTAGTAATAATAAAAATGGAAACTTTATACAACTAGGTAATTATAAAATATATAGAATATTAAATAAATTTACAATCTGGAGCGGGTTTGCCTGCACCTGATTTTATATGGGAAAAACGGCTATTAGATGAGCGGGAAAATTATTGATTATCAGACAGGATAAACCTGAATTTCAGGCCCTTTGAATTAAGGGGAAAACCTGATTAATTTCCAGAAATAATCATCCTTTATTTCTGTGATGCCTTTCAAGCAAAATGATGAGGTATAAACTTAAGCCACCCATTGCCCAGATTTTTTTTCCAGTTTCAGTGAGGATGCGATAATCTTCCGGAACAAACGTATGCCAGATTACAACAATTGCCATCAAAAAAAATATGATGTTCGCAAAAATATATAAAAAATTATTCATGAATTATTTTGAGGGGAAATATCCAGACTTTCCTCATTAATCCATTCTGATCTTCAGCCTCTTTCTGGAAAGGCTCTTCAGCAAGCTCTACCCTACCCCGAAAAGTATAGGCTTTAGCCTTAAATACTTCAAATAAATAAACTGGCCGTCCTCTCCTGAAAGCTTTCATAAGGGTTTTGTTACGGCCCTTGTCCAGTTTTTGATCCCCGCTGTTTCCGCTTCCCCTGAACCAGAGAATATCGCCGTGCCAGTCTGTACTATGATCTATTTTGGTATGGTTTAAAACAAGAACAATGCTATCAGTCGCATTCGCGGGCCTGATCCCTCCTTCGCAGGCGCAATGAAAATTTTTCATGATTTCTTCATTGGTAACAATATTTCCAGGTTGAAACGGCGGGATGAACATATTTACCCTTTTTTTAATGAGGAAAGAAAAAGTAAGCATCGAGCAATCAAAGCTTTAATTCCTATTGGGATTCCGGGAAGATCAGAAGCGAATCCTTGAACTGAATTTGTCGCAGAAGCTCCTGAGCCTGTTTTATCGCTTTTCTGCTGCCAAATATGGTAATCATAACGGCGTTTTTTCCATCAGATCCGACATAAAGCATCCCCGGCATATTGCCCTTTTTCAAGTGACATAAATAAAATCCCTCTTTTTCTTCAAGTTCCCCTGTAACAATTTTACTGGCTTGAATTTCTCCCCTGATCTGCCTTACAAGCTCAAGACTCTTTCCCTGATAGGGAGTAATATCCAGATTGATTACCCCTTCTGTTTTTTTATTTTGAAGAACAAGCTCAAGGCTATAATTGTCACCCTCCTGACTATCACGGGAAACTCGCCATCTTTCCGGAATATTAAAAGCTAACCAGTTATTTTCAATCGCTTGTCCGGCAAGGGCAATTTCATAAACCAGCAATCCGGCTATTACCAGGGATATTATTTTTTTCATAAGTATCTTTGTCATAATTAAAATCTGAACTGTTATTAATGTACGCACTGTTTAACTCAATTGTTGATGAAAACAAAATGTTTTTTAAAAATAAAAATTTATGTTTTCAATAATATAAAAAAAGCAACTGAAGCCTTATAAATTAAAGTTTTTTGAAAAAGGGGGTCTGGGGGACTGCGTAGCCGTTAGCAGCTTTGCTGCTTACGGATACGGCGTACCCCTTGCGGGTAGAAAACTTTTGTTCACAAAAGTTGTCATCCCCCAGAAATATCAACAGTTCGGTTAAACATAGCCTTAATATAAAAAGCAGAGATAAAGAAATATTCTATCCCTGCTTACCAATTTTTATATTTAAACAATTAATATGACATCCGGGGTTCCCGCATCAGAAAGCCATGATCTGAACTTTTTAATACCTTGCTGATTTGCGGGAAATGCATACCTGCCAGAGTTGTGCCAGAAGAAGCGGCCTTTTCCAGCACCTGGATACGGGTTTCCGCGGCTTTTTTTGGATCAATATCGTAAATTGAACTGACCTCAGGCAGGGGAAGCTGTACGGGAGAAACATGAAGCAAATCTCCGGCAATTATAAGTTCATCTCCCCCCGATTTAATCTGATAGCCAGTATGTCCTGGAGTATGGCCAGACATATCCATTGTGGTGACACCTGGAATAACTTCTTCGCCAAATTCAAAAGTGGTTATCTGATCTTTATAGGCGTTAAAAATTGTGTTGTTCATTTTCTTTGCGAAATCTGGCCGGTTTTGAATGCTTCCGCTTTTCCAGGCCTCATATTCGGGTTTTGATATATGCACCTTGGCATTTGGAAACGCTTTTTTCTCATCCTTTAAAAGACCGCCAGAATGATCCCAATCCAGATGGGTCATAAGAATATCAGTTATCTGTCCCGGCTTTATTCCTTCTTCCTGAAGCAACTCCAGGGTTTTTCCCTTTACCGAATTGCTATCACCCCAGCCGGTATCAATCAGCACTTTTCTGGGACCATCCTGAAAATAAAAGACCTGAAATACCGAATCCACAGGTCCATTCTGGAATAGCCCTTCATACTGGGGATAATTTTTAATATCGGGAATAATATTTTTATCCACTGTTCCGCTGGCATCGCGGATTACCTTGATATCCAGTTTGCCAACCTGAATATCGTCCAGATTCTCGTTCATGGAAGCATGGGAATTTATAACCCATCCCAAAACAAACGGAATAAGCAAAAGATTTAAAAAGGTAATTTTTTTCATCATATCTCTTTTTGATATTTTAAATATAATATAAATCCCGCTTTTCAGGCGGGATTTATACGATTCTTAAAAAACTTGGGGCTTATTTAAACGCTTTTTCAAAATTGGGCACAACCTGCTTTTTACGGCTCATCACACCGGGAAGCCATACCCTGTTCCCATCCAGCTGAATGTCAAAGGCTTTCTCAACAACCTGGGGATCGTCCGAAACAATCAGAAGCTCGGATCCTTCCTTCATAATATCGGTGAGAAGCAAAAATACGCTGTGTCTTCCCTCCGATTTGACTTTTTCCAGCTCTTGATGGAGTTCGTCCTTAATTTGATCCAGCAAGGCCAGATCGATAACTTCAAGCTGGCCGATACCAACCTTTTTTCCGCCCATATCAAAGTCCTTGAAATCGCGGAAAACCAAATCATTCATGCTTGCGTCTTTAACCGCGCTTTTGACGGTAAACATTTCCATGGCCAATGCGCGGTAATCATCAATACCGGCAATTTTGGCAAGTTCCTCTACAGCCTTGACGTCTGCATCGGTGCAGGTGGGAGATTTAAAA
>CAYNKM010000246.1:0-3255 GCA_964397795.1 uncultured Desulfovibrio sp.
AATACTGGCTCCTCAAGAAGCGCTACCCTTTCCAAAAGGGATTTTACCTCCCCCACTACCTGTTCATCCGCATATATGACGGGCTGCCTGGATATAACAGGTATTTCGACCCGAATGTCAAATTCAGCCGGTATGGTGTCATTCCAGCGAATATAAGTGGATTCGGCATATTCCTGGCCACATTCAACATATTGCTTATCTGCTCCCTCATGGCACAAAATACCGTCCAGATATACATGAAGCTGTCCTGTCCCCACAATGTATGGGACGGGGAGATTAAATCTTGACCCTTTTTTTATATCCGCTATCCTTTCGGAAGCAGGCAGATCCAGTATCCTGTAACTGACAGTCTCCTCAAGGTCATTTAGCCTGGTATCTGTACGACGCATATACCAGTTAAACCATTCATGTGGTGGTACTTCCTCTACCCACCCTTGCTCCTGCTTTTCAATAGGAGGAGCCACAACATCTTTTTCAGCTGCCTTACCTGCCCAAACCATATGCCTGCTCATGCCAAATTTCCTTAATCTGTAAGTTTTGTGGTAAAAATTATTTTGTCGGAATCAAATCCTCCCGACATCTTGGCGCCAAGAAAGCCAAACCTTACCGGATATGTACCTAAGCGTTGAAGCGGAGCCTGGCCAAATCCCCGTGATTTTTTGGAACCTTCAAATCCAAATAGAATCCGCATAGCCTGCAAGTTTACAGTAACTGGGTCTGACCAAAGTGACCACTCACCCAGGTCTGATTGGTGCCTGCAACGCATTTCGTATATGCCCGCTTCTGGCATATTCTTGATATCCTCAAGCACCACAAGACCACGCTTGCGAATATCGACAACCTTAATGGGAGAGTCCGTGCCGGGAATGAAAAATCCGTATTCGGTCTGTACGTAATAATCACGATAAGCCGTAAAAAATCGGGAACTTGCTACGGGAAACAAATCCTGCCATATCTCTATCAACGGATCAGGCGCGATAAGGTGCGGCGTCCTTATGGAAGAGTGCAGAAAATTGAAAGGCGCAGGCAATAAAGCCATATGTTTAATTATGACTGGATTATCATCCGCACCTGTTATTTTTAGCTGGATTCTGGCGCCGGAAATATCATATTCGTCATAGATAAAGTCTGGATTCTCACAAGAAAGGGAACGGGTAAGCGGAACATCTTCCCACTCCGTATAAGCCCCCGTCTCACGACATTTCACAGATACACTGCCTGAATCCTTTTTGTGACATATAAGCAATTTACCTATGCCGCAGCTTGCGAGGGTATCCATAAACCTGGAATAGAAAACCTGTCCCTTGCTGACAACCGCTAATCCCGCATTGGACAAATCCCAGTCCGTATAGCCAAGAATGGCGGGATCGTCATAGGTGCGTGACAAATCATGTACAAGACGAATCCTCCCTCTGTCCAGAACACTCCTGATCTCAACCTCTTCCCGAAAATTTCCATCCGATACAAGGAGACGCATGCCTGGACGCAAACCAGATGTGTTTGCGCAATCAATACTGTCATCTCTACCAATTACAGCGCGGGCATCGATATTTGCCGCGTCACGCATGGTCAGACCATCAGTAAAAAATTCAAATTCGGCGCCCCACAAGCCATAACGCCAATTCAATCTGGCTATCTGGGCAAGCTCTTTGGTCAGAAGGCCATTTTCACCAATTATCGTCAAAACATCGGCCTGAAGTTGATTTACAAATTCAGTTACAGTATCAAGACCATTTTTCAGCTCTGAAGTGGAGACTGAAAGATTAAGCATGGATTCCGGAATCCCGGCGTCATCAGCGATATTCTCATCAGTAAGAGCGTGTTTTCCTTCCTCGTCATGTTCTTGCAATAGGCCATTTTTTAGCCAACAGGTACGATTGGCCACCTGCTCCGGCTGAATATTGATTATACCGTCTTCTCCGCCAACAATCGGATCTGAATTCTGTATCCGGTATATTTCCTCTGGCCAGAGGTCTTTTTCCTTAATCACTCCCATTGTTATTCTCCAGGAATATACTCGATAATGGCGGTATCGGACCAGCGAGAGCTTGTTCCCTCAATATCAATATAACGTACTGCCGCCGTAAGAGGCTTGTTCTGAATAAAATCCTGTTCAAGCGTCACTCGCATTCCCGAGCTTTTGCCGGCAACACTGAAAAGCTGGGGAGGAATGAGAAAGCTGTCTTTTACCCCTATGCGCATTTCAAAAGCTCTTTGTGGCAAACCCCATAAAGATGCGTATGGGTCTCCTTGTATTGTGAGACTTGTGCCCGACAAGACGGCCTGCTCGATTTTCGGACGCCTAACAGTTTCGGGGAAGATCAGTTCTTTTTCAGCACGCAATGCCAGCCAGTACATTTTCCATGGATTTGCGGAAGCCGGATATTCCACGCGAAGGCGTAGGGGAATACCAGGAAGAATAAAAACATCGTCGCAGGTTCCATCATAAAAACTGTCACATAAGCTCAATTCAGCCTCATGCCAGGATTCATTTTCCAATTCCTGCCAGAATACCCTACCACTGGCATTTACAGAATCACGATGAATGAACAGTCTGCCAGACTTGTGCCCCGCAAGTGTATCTATCCAGTCCGACTGCCAGACAAAATCACGAAAAATAAGCGAGCCATCCGAGCCTGGGGGGAGGTTTGAGGAGGATAACAACCCTTCGTTTCTTGTTATTTCCAGGGCGGAGGTAAACCTTATGCGGGTATCTGTCAGTACAGAGAGCACAGTCGCAATTTCAAGACGTCCACCATCTTTATCCATTAAGAAATATGAGTTTCCTGGGTAGATACCCTTTGTGGAAATAACATCAAGCGAATCGTCTCCCGCAATTTCCTTCAAAATTGTCGACGTTGTAAATTCACGTAGTGAGGCTGTGACACCAAGCAGATCAAATTCCGCACCACTATTATAATATTCTCTTATGGATGGGAGAATCCGACCCAAAATGGCAGCGGGAGAAAGCTCCTGGCTATTTCGCAGATTCAGTATCTCGTAGGCCCGTTTTTCTTCTGATTCAATATCAGCAATCTTTAGAGCAAGAAAGTCCGTATTGTAATCAAGATTAAGTTTGCTTTCCTCAATTTTGGTATCTATCGAGAAATCTTCAGCTCTTATCTGATGATGTCCATTGTTATGACCTGTTTCAAAAAAGGCTCTAAAAAACAGGGTTCTATCGCCAAGCTCTTTCCTCTGCCTGTTTGCAGGGCCATCCGTACCAAGAACCGGATCATAACCTGTCGCAAAATC
>CAYNKM010000247.1:0-3249 GCA_964397795.1 uncultured Desulfovibrio sp.
ATCCAATGTACACCTGCGCCGAACCAGGCCAGGCCGCCATTGAGGAGGCTATAAAAAAACACAGGCTTGACGGGGTTGTAGTGGCTTCCTGTTCTCCCCGTATGCATGAGCCCACTTTCCGCAGGACGGTGGAACGCGCCGGGCTCAATCCATATATGTTTGAAATGGCCAATATTCGGGAACACGTCTCCTGGATTGGCAAGGACAAGGAAGCCAATACCAATAAAGCCGCAGACCTTGTCCAGATTGCCGTTGAAAAATTGAGGCGCAACCGGCCCCTTGTCCCCAAATCCTTTGATGTGAATAAAAGGGTTCTGGTCATTGGCGGCGGCGTTGCCGGTATTCAGGCCGCCCTTGACTGCGCCGAGGGCGGTGTTCCCGTAGTCATGGTGGAAAAAGAGGCCACAATTGGCGGTAAAATGGCCAAGCTGGACAAAACTTTCCCTACTGTGGATTGCTCCGCCTGTATTCTCGGTCCCAAAATGGTGGATGTCGCCCAAAACCCGAATATAACCCTTCATGCCTATTCGGAAGTTGAGGAGATAAGCGGTTATGTGGGCAATTTTACCGTAAAGATCCGTAAAAAAACCCCATATGTGGACTGGAGCAAATGCACAGGCTGCGGCGCGTGTACTGAAAAATGCCCGAGCAAAAAGACGCCGGATTCTTTTAATGAAAATGTCGGCGATACCACAGCCATAACCATAGCCTTTCCCCAGGCGATTCCCAAGAAGGCTGTCATTAACGGGCCATATTGCCGTAAGCTTCAGACTGGGAAATGTGGAATCTGCGCCAAAATTTGCCCGACCGGCGCTATTAATTATGAAATGAAAGACGAGGTGATAACTGAAAATGTGGGCTCTATCGTGGCTGCCACAGGTTATGACCTTATGGACTGGAATGTTTATGAACAGTTCGGGGGAGGCAAGTATCCTGATGTGATTACTTCCCTTCAGTTTGAGCGTCTTTTATCAGCTTCAGGACCTACGGGAGGGCATATACTTAGGCCTTCGGACGGCAAGGAACCCAAAAGCATAGTTTTTGTCCAGTGCGTAGGTTCCCGCGACAAGTCGGTGGGCCGTCCGTATTGTTCAAGTTTCTGCTGTATGTACACGGCAAAACAGGCGGTGCTCGCGAAGGATCATTTGCCGGATTCCGATACCTATGTATTTTATATGGATATAAGGGCGGCGGGCAAACTGTACGATGAATTTACGCGCCGCGCCATGGAGGAATACGGAGCGACATATATAAGAGGCAAGGTTTCCGCGATTTATCCCGATGGCGAAGGCCGGTATGTGGTCATGGGTTCAGATACGCTTCTTGGGGAACCAGTGCAGGTCAAGGCGGATATGGTCGTTCTCGCGGTTGGGATTGAGGCAAGCGAGGGAGCGAAAAAACTGGCCGAGCAGTTGCGTATTTCCTATGATCATTATGGCTTCTTTATGGAAAGCCACGTCAAGCTCAAACCTGTTGAAACAAATACAGCCGGAGTTTTTCTGGCCGGATGCTGCCAGGGACCAAAAGATATTCCCGCGTCAGTCGCGCAGGGCTCGGCAGCCGCGGCCAAGGTACTTGATCTCTTCTCCAGGCCCAAACTGCAGAGCAATCCGGAAATTGCCCATATTGACATACTGCGGTGTGTGGATTGCGGCAAATGCATCCGCTGCTGCCCATTCGGCGCCATCGAGGAAGTGAGCGTGCGCGGAGTAGGCAAAGCGCAGGTAATAGAAACGGTATGTCAGGGTTGCGGCCTGTGCGTTTCCACCTGTCCCCAGGGCGCCGCGCAGCTTTCCCATTCTACAGATAATCAGATACTTGCCGAGGTAAATGCCTTATGCCAGTCCTGAAAGACAAGGAATTACGGATCGTCGGCTTTCTCTGTAACTGGTGCTCGTACGGCGGCGCGGACACTGCCGGCGTCGCGCGCGCTTCACAGCCGACAGATTTAAGAATTATCCGCGTACCCTGTTCAGGCAGGGTCGATCCCCTGTTCATTGTCAAGGCTCTTTTGCAGGGAGCGGATGGAGTTCTGGTTTCTGGCTGCCATCCGCGCGATTGCCATTATTCTGTTGGAAATTATTATGCGCGGCGCAGACTGGAAGTCGTAAAACAGTTTCTTCCCATAATTGGCATTGATCCAAACCGCTTTGAATATACCTGGGTTTCAGCTTCGGAAGGCCAGCGCTGGCAGCAGGTGGTGACCAGGTTTACCGAACAGATTCATGATCTTGGACCCGCGCCGCAGCTTGAAGACGCCGAACCCCTCTTGCGTCTTGCTGATATGGCGCTCTCCCCCCTGCATATGCTGGGTACAAATCAGAATGCGCCCCTTGAAGAGCTGAAAAACGCAATCAAGGAAAAATTGCCGGAACTGGACTGTGTCATCGGCTGGCAGAAAGGCTATGATGACGCTCATGCCGCTCCGCTTTTCATGCGAACTCCCGAAGATGTGGACAAATTAATCTGGGGACCATTTAATGTAATGAATCCAGCTGTTTATCTGACACATTTCAAGGATAAAAAAGTGGGTGTGGTCGTTAAGGGCTGTGATTCAAGATCCGTTGTTGAACTTCTGCAGGAAAAATTGATTGACAAGGATAATGTGACTGTTTTCTCAATCCCATGCGAGGGGGTTCTTGACATGGGCAGGGTAAACGCCGAACTCGGGCGTTATGAGAAAATAGACAGCGTTGAATATGACGAGGCGGCGGTAACCATCACAGCCGACGGCAAGCCCCATCGCTTCTGTGTCACAGACTGCGCCCAGGGCAAATGCTATTATTGCACAACTCCTGGCGCTGTTATGGCTGACGTCCGTTTCGGCTCTCCCGTGCCTGTCAAATCCGGAACGGTCACACCTCCGGAACTGGCAATGATGGATAAAATGACCCTTGAAGAAAGGCTGGGCTTCTGGAAAAGCCAGATGGATCGCTGCATCCGCTGTTATGCCTGTCGTAATGCCTGCCCCATGTGCGTCTGCAAGGATTATTGTATAGCCGAATCCCGAAACCCCCTCTGGATGTCGCAGGGATCAACCGCCCGAGACAAGCTGTTTTTCCAGACCATTCACGCGGTGCATCTGGCAGGACGCTGCACAGAATGCGGGGAATGTCAAAGGGCCTGTCCGGTAGGCATTCCCATTCTCTCCCTTCGCCAGCAGATTGCGCGGGCTGTACGCGAATTGTTTGACGGCTATAAATCCGGAATGAATTCCGCGCTTACTCCCCCGCTTTATACATATTTACC
>CAYNKM010000248.1:0-3242 GCA_964397795.1 uncultured Desulfovibrio sp.
CACATGAGTCTGGCAGAAGCGAGAGCAGGTTGTCTGTCGCCTTTTCTCCCCAGCGAGGCGCCATGTACTGATAGAGGAAAAGAGAACAGTTGGCCAGTTCCTCCGGATTGGGAACCTCATCAAGATAATTTATAATACGCCGGATTTTAAAGCGTTTGCTGAATTGCCCTGAAAGGCCAAGGAGAATGGACAGACTGTCTCCCTGGCAATTTCCATGTATTATGCAGAGATCTTGTGCCACACAGATTCTCCATTCAGAACAGGGTTTCACTGAAAACAGATGATTTTCAAATTTGGCGCGAAAGCAAGATTATGAAAGTCAGGTTCATATCTTAAAAAATATTTGACCGAATATGAGCGAATTTGTCCAGACACAATATTCCGCCACGCCAAAACTGGCTCAATAATTAAAAAAAATAAAGGCCGGAATTACAATTCCCGTCATACGGTACTACAATAATATCCAGCCTTAATTGAAAATTAATTCAATACCGACGCCGGCTTGCCTGGCCATAAGACAGACAGGACATGCAAGGAGGCGCAAGTATTTATTTTGTTTTATAAGGTCGCCGCTTCAGCGACTGTTTCAAAGGCTTCGAGAATATCTCCGATTTTTATGTCGTTAAAGTTTTCCAGTCCTATTCCGCATTCATTGCCCTTGACAACTTCTCGCGCGTCATCCTTGAAACGCTTGAGGGAAGAAATCTTGCCGTTATAGACGACGATTCCTTCCCGCAGGATTCTTACTCCCGCGTTACGGACAATTTTGCCATCCGCAACATAAGATCCGGCAATGGCGCCGATTTTGGGCAAGGAATAAACTTTGCGGACTTCGGCCTGGCCCAGATACACTTCCCGCTGAACAGGAGCGAGCAGGCCGGCCATCGCGCTTTTCACATCGTCAACAAGCTTATAGATAATATCATAGAAGCGGATATCAACATTTTCCTTTTCGGCTATGTCCTTTATTCTCGCGGCCGGGCGAACATTAAAGCCGATAATGATGGCACGGGACGCGGATGCGAGCAAAATGTCGGATTCGCTGATTGCGCCAGTCCCGCCATGAACAATGTTAATTTTCACCTTGTCGGTACTCTGCTTCAGCAAGGCTTCTGTAATCGCCTCAAGAGAGCCCTGAACATCCGCCTTGAGAACCAGGTTAAGGGTCAGGGCCTCCTGATCATTGTGCTGGGCCAGGAATGTTTCCAGCGTAACCCTGGATTCCGAAGCGAGGTCTCGTTCGCGTATCTTGATGGCGCGGGAATCTGCGATTCGCCTTGCCATTTTTTCATCAGCGACAACCATGAATTCTTCGCCAGCTTCAGGAACGCCGTCAAAGCCCTGTACTTCAACAGGAATTGAAGGTCCTGCCTCCTTTACTTTCTTGCCCTGGTCGTTGCTCAAGGCCCGAACCTTGCCCGCGAATGGACCGCATACGAAGGTATCGCCCGGACGCAAGGTTCCTTCCTGAATCAGCACAGTCGCAATCGGGCCGCGTCCCTTGTCAAGCTTCGCTTCCACTATATGCCCGTGAGCTCCCTTGTCCGGATTCGCTTTCAAATCCATTATTTCCGACTGAAGGGCCACAAGCTCGAGAAGATCGTCAAGCCCTTCCCTGGTTTTGGCCGAAACCCTTGCCACGATTGTGTCCCCGCCCCAGTCTTCCGGCTGAAGTCCGAGTTCGGAAAGTTCGCGCAGGACCCTGTCCGGATCCGCTCCAGGCTTGTCCATCTTGTTTACCGCGACCATTATGGGGACATTGGCCGCCTTTGAATGGTTTATGGCTTCCCGCGTCTGCTCCATCACGCCGTCATCGGCGGCCACCACCAGAATAACAAGATCCGTTATCTGCGCTCCGCGAGCCCTCATGGCGGTAAAAGCCTCATGTCCAGGCGTATCCAGAAAAACAATTTCCCCACGCTTGGTCTTTACATGATACGCGCCTATATGCTGGGTTATGCCTCCCGCTTCCCCGCTGGTGACATTGGATTTGCGGATTGCGTCAAGCAGGGAAGTTTTGCCGTGATCAACATGTCCCATAATGGTGACAACTGGCGGCCGCGGCTTAAGGCTTTCCGGCGCGTCAGCTTCCCTGGGAGGCAGATAATCTTCTTCGGAAAAGCCCGCCTTTTCCACTTCATAGCCAAATTCTGCCGCCACGAGGGTGGCCGTATCTATATCAAGAGACTGGTTGATTGTGGCCATTACTCCCAGACCGAACAGGACCTTGATTATTTCATTTGCTTTTACTCCCATGTGCTGGGCCATTTCCGCAAGGCGGATCGCTTCGGCAATGCGGATTTTCCGTTTGGCTGCCTTGATGGGTTGGGTATTTTGCTGCTGGGGCACATTACGTTTGGGAGTTTTACGCTTTCCCTTGCTGCGGTTGAAATGCTGGCCCTCTTCCTCTTCGGCATGTCGGCCAAAATCTCCCTGTGGAAAATCCACTGTCCTTCTGCCTTTTAGCCGCTTTTTCTTGCTCTGGCCCTCTCTGCCTTCGCCAGTATCCCCCGGCATTGGCTGCCCTGGAACAGTGCGGCCGGCGGAAGGCATGGAATTGCCAAATCCGGATGGCCTTGCGCCCTGGGATCGGGGGGCGGAACGCTCTCCAGCTTCGGGCCGTTTCCGTTCTGGTCTCAAGCCTCCTTCCTGATTTCTGGCGGCCGGGCGAACCTGATTTATCGCGGCTGCCTGAGGGCGTGAAATAACCCTTACCCGAGGTTCCTTCTCGGTTTCTTCCACTTCTTTTACTATCTTGCGCGCCTGATCAGTATTCCGCTGGGCAAAAGCCGGAGCGGACGAGCCTGAAGGCGCGGCCGAAGCGAGCGGTGAGGCAAGGCGTCCATGTCTTTGGGATCTTTCCTTATGTTTTTGAACCGGTTGAGCATTGGCATCTTCCCGGGATTTTCTGCTCTCGCGGATAGCGGCAAGGATTGGGCTTTCCTGTGGTATTTCCGGCTTCGCCTCAACCGGATAAATTTCAGGTTCGGGAAGCTTTTCCTGGACTGGCTCGGGCTTTTTGATAACCGATGCCTTCCGCTCCACCTTTTGTCGGAGCGCCTCGGCTTCCGCGCGCTCCCTGGCTTTGGCGGCCGCTTCACGTTCCCGTATTTCAACAATAAGCGGTCTGGAAGGTTTTTCCTCCTTCCTGGGCTGGCTTTCCGTTACAGGTGGCGCGGGAGGTTTGGATGCTCCTTTTATATCGCCAGGCCGGCTTATAACTTTCGCGCCTGATGAAGGTA
>CAYNKM010000249.1:0-3227 GCA_964397795.1 uncultured Desulfovibrio sp.
ATGCCTGCCCAACAGCTCCAGGGACACCTTGACATCATGAACCTCCCCACCTGTAAGCATATATTCAAAGGGTATCCCTTCTTCATTGCACAAAATATGTATTTTGGCTGTTTTTCCGCCCCTGCCTATTCCAATTTTACGGTCTTTATCTTTGCAGGCGCAAGTTGAAGCTGTGCGATGGGTTTTAATATATGTGGAATCCATCATGGCATAACATTGTTTATTAACCCTTTTGGCAAATATCCTGAAAATTTTTTTAAAAATGCCCGCTTTGCTCCAACGTTTGAATCTGGAATAAATTGTAGTCCATTTTCCAAAGAATTCAGGGAGTTGCCGCCAGGCCGAGCCAGTACGAATAACCCAAAGGATACCACTTATAACCTTGCGATCGCTTATTCTTTTTCTGGATTTTTGGACTGGTAAATGTCTGCGTATTCTGTTAAACAGCTTTTTTGAAATAAGAGGTGTTCCCATTTTTAATCCTCATTGGGAGGGTTAAATTGTTGTTAGCAGGAACACCTTTTTTCTATTAAATCTCTAAAAATTCAATGCATACATACCCTAGCGTGTAGATATTCCACATTGCCAACTTCGGTAAGCATGGACTGGGATAGCTTTTGTCACTATGCCAGTGTATGGCATTGAGTTGAAGCAAAGCCGCTCCCCTGAACATGTTTTTGGCTGTAGCCATAGTCATTCTTCTGTACAATTGGGAAAACTTGATTGTTCGTGAAAGATCCATCCCATAGGGATTATCTCGGTAAGCTCCCTGAATCTCGCTGTCATCGAAATTCTCTTCAATGCAGATGAACAGGAATTTCTCCGTATCCCACTGATTAGGCAGATTTTCACTTTTATGCCAGATTTATATGGAGAGGGTGGAGCGATTGAGCGCTTAAAATTTTGATTTTAAGCTATAGGTCAAAATTTTGGTAATTGCGCCTTAAAAACGATTTTTAGCGGGGTGGAAATTTTTGAAAACAGCGCATTGGTAGAAGAAGATATGTGGCAATAACTGGAAGCTGTTCAAAGTTGTACAAGGGTTGAACAAAATCGTCCCCAAATTCAAAAGGGTTGCGGCTTTCACCGCAACCCCTTGAAATTTCTGGTGGGTCATCGGGGACTCGAACCCCAAACCAACTGATTAAGAGTCAGCTGCTCTACCAATTGAGCTAATAACCCGCTATTCATTCTTGTATAGAAGCTCTTACCGATTGTCAATATTAAAATTGGTGAATTTTATAAGAGCTCAAAATGGTCTTTATTAATAAATCGGGTTAATCTTTTCCCAAATTTTACGATTTATTAATTGTTCCAAATTGGTGGCAACAATAAATTTCGCTTACCAAACAAGATGCAATTTTTTTAAAGTTTTGCCATAATTGATTTATGCCGAAAAAAAGTCTCCTATTCTTAATCATTTTCTTTTTTTTGCTATCCGGGAATATCCTGGCAAATGAACTTTCACCTGAATTCAATTTTGCCCGTTATGGCGATAAAATTCTGGCTGCCCTGAAACTTTCAGTTCCTCCCGAACATCATATATATGCCCATAATCCCGGAAAAATGGGTTTGCCTACTACTTTAAATTATAACCTGGAAGGGTCAGGCGAAATGCCTGTGCTTTTTCCACCAGGAAAACCGGAAAAGGATTTATTTAATCCTTCCGCCAAGGTTTCTGTTTATACCGGTACTGTATATATAATTGCAACTTTACCATCCAATTCGGCTAACAGGAAATATTCGGCCCGTCTGGAAGGCCTTCTTTGTTCCAATAAACGCTGCACCCCGATAAAACAAACTTTTTCAGGCCATATTCCCAAAGAGATCGCATTGCTGTCGGATGTGCCCTGGGAAAAAGAGGCAGGAGATCTTCTGGCGAGGGAAAGCGAACCCGATGGCTCCCTTTTTCTTGCAGAAGGAGCGGCCCCACCGCCTAAAACAATTAATTCAGATTCTTCAGGCCTGGAAACTGATAACTCCCAAAACAGGGAAGATAATTTTAAATCGGAAATCGATAAAATTGATTCCAAAGAAATTATAAATCTGGACCTTTCACCACGTTATTCAGACGAAAGTCTTGAAATATATGGTCTGGCCCAATCCCTTTTACTGGGGCTTCTGGCTGGTCTTATGCTGAACGCCATGCCGTGCGTTCTCCCCGTTTTATCCATGAAGGTTTCAGGTCTTCTTCTTATGGGAGGATCAGTAAAGGATAAAAAAAGCGTAAGACGTTTTCGGGCGTATAACCTTTGTTTTGCCGCAGGTGTTTTGACATTTTTTACCATACTGGCTTTTTTGCTTGGCACAGCCGATCTTATATGGGGACAGTTGTATCAAAATCAGGCCGTTCTTCTCGTAATGCTTCTTATTGTTTTCCTGATGGGTCTATCCATGCTGGGCGTTTTTACTCTGCCTACTTTTGATCTGCGCATAGATAGCAATGCCCGGCCCATGCTAAATTCCTATTTGACCGGGCTTGTTTCCACTTTCCTGGCGACTCCCTGCAGCGGTCCGCTCCTGGGCGGAGTTCTTGCCTGGGCGTTTGCCCAGCCGCTTCCGGTTTTACTGGCGGTTTTCTGGTCTGTCGGTTTTGGTATGGCGTTGCCGTATCTGTTATTCAGCATGTTCCCAAATCTTGTAAGAATCCTTCCCAGACCTGGAAACTGGATGTATATTTTTGAGCATATTCTTGGTTTTCTTCTTCTGGGGACGGCCCTATACCTTTTATCTATTTTACCGTCCGACAAGCATATGCAAATTCTCTGTGTGCTATTGCTTGTTTCTCTTTGCGCCTGGCTTTGGGGCAAGTATTGCGGATTTAATGCGCCCGTATTAAGGAGGCGGATTGTGGGCGGTTTTGGATGTATTTTACTGGCCGGGGCCATTGTCTGGATTCTTCAACCTCCGTCAAAGGGGATTGAATGGCAAACCATGACCAAGACTATTTTTGAACAGGATTTCGGACAGAAAAATATGCTGGTTGAATTTACCGCCGACTGGTGTCCAAATTGTAAATTTCTGGAAGCAACGGTTCTTTCTTCTTCCAAAATGCGGGTCTGGAAAAAAAAATACGGACTTAAGCTTATAAAAGTTGATTTAACCCATCCAGACTCTTTTGGGGATCTCCTCTTAAATAAATTGGGAAGTAAAAGTATTCCCCTAACGGCAATTTTTCCGCGTGGTGAAGAAGCCTCCCGGCCTTTGGTCTTGAGAGATTTATATGG
>CAYNKM010000250.1:0-3209 GCA_964397795.1 uncultured Desulfovibrio sp.
ATGAAATAGAGGCCCAGCTGGAGAAAAGCAAGGCTCAAGATACGCTTGCCCTGGTAAGGGCTATAAGGAAGAAGTCTGTTGAAGATAAATGGCGGCTATGTGTTGCCGGCGCGTTTTCCCGCGGAAAGACTCATATTCTCAATTTGCTTTTGGGAACTGATTTATTGCCTGAGGATGTAATTCCTTCAACCACTGTTTTAACAGAGATTTCATATGGACCAGAGGTAAAAATTGAATTTGAGGGAGCGGGAGAAAAGCTTATTCTGAATCCCGAAAGCCTATTAAAATATTCCGCCGATAATGAATATGCGGATGCGGAGGGCGTTCTGAAGATAACTTTTCCTGATGATTTTCTCAAGCCCAATATCAATTTATATGATACGCCTGGAATTGATGATCTTCTTGAACATCGGGCCGATATAAGTTTCGAGGCTCTCAGGTTTTGCGATGCGGCTCTGGTGGTGGTATCTGCTGAACACGCGTTGGGGATTCAGGAAAGACAGTTTATTGAAGAATATATAAATAGCAGAAAAAATCCCAGGATCGCGCTTGCGGTCAGTTTTCTGGATCGCCAGGATATTGAGGCACGGGAAAAGATCCTTAAAAAAATTCGTGAGATCTCCTCCAGTCTGTACCCGGGCATTGAAATCTGGAGCGTTCAATCCAGTCTTCCGAAAGATTTGTGCGATGTGAGCGGTATTGACGAAATAAGGAAAAGAATATGTCAGTGGGCAACCAGTCCCGATAACGATAAAAATAAAAAGGAACAGAAAATAAGGGATATCGCGCAACTTGTGAAATTCCAGATTAAACTGGAAGAGGGGCAGATAAAGTTTCTGGAAAATGAAGATTCGGACAACGATGAAAAAATGCGGGAAGCGCGCAGAAAATTGAGAGAGCAGGGGGAAGACTGGCAGGAGGCCTGCAATAAATTTCTGGATTCCAGTTATACAAACGCGGAAAAGGTGAAGGATTGTGCCAGACAAATACTTGCTTCCTTAAAAGATGAAAAGGGAAGAAATACTGGCATTCGCACACAATTACGGGAAATAACACAGAAACTGGCTGACCAGGCACAAACGACATTTAATGAGGATATAAGGGAATTATTTGCTGAAATCAGGGATAAATATGGAATTTTTCCGAATTTTGGCAAGCAGATAGAATTTGAAATTTCTGAGCAATATGGAGACAGGCGTCTCGATCTTAATGGGAATAATGACTATATCCGTGTTATTCTGGAATTGCTGGATAACCATGTTAATGATCTTGTATTGTTTCTTCCTGTTTCTCCTACCGGGAAAAAGGTTATGCAGGAACTGGCCAGACGATTTTTAATGGCAATCAGAAAAAGATTTGACAACGCTTCAGAGAGGGAGCAGGCCCTGAATAAGCTTATATCTGAAGCGGAAAGGGACTTGCGTCTGGTGTTGCGGGAAAGTTATAGCCAGGTTGCGGACAGGACATTGCAACTGCGTAATAAATGGCTTGAAGAAAGCGGCAAGGATTTGGAAAACAAAAATATTGGAAGGGATAATAAAGAAAGGATAAGGGCCTGTACAGATAATTTAAATGAATTAAAAAGATTGTATCGGGAACTGGAGAGGTATGAGGATCTGGAATGAGTCTTCTTGCAAACAGTATCAGGAATTTTGAACATAAAAAAAGCGAATGCCTGGAGCTTATTAATCACATAGCGGTCGAGAAACTGGATTTTGACCGGGATTTTCCTTCTTGTGGTTTATCAGAAAAAGGGACGTTGAGTCTTGCCAAATTGCGGTCTCAGGCGGAGAGAATTACAAATGCGCAGTTGAAAATTCTGGTGGCTGGACAGTTTAATTCTGGCAAGTCAACATTGATTAATGCCATTCTGGGAGATCGAATTCTACCGGAGGATGTGAATCCCTGCACCGCGGTCATAACCGAAATTGAGTATGCGGAAAAGGCCTCCGCCTGTCTGCATTTTTCCCAGGATATTACCGTTCAGGACTTGTCGCCTCATTTAAATCCGGAAATTGAGAAACATATTTTAAAACATCTTCCCCGCAAAATTCCTCATTTTTATCTTGATAAACTTGATAACGCGAGTCTTTATGAATATCTGGCCATACCTGATGACGGGGAGCCGGGGAATAAGGAGCTGAAATCGCCCTATGATCGCTGTGTTTTGAAATGGCCACTTGATTTATGCCGGGGAGGGGCTGTTTTAATAGATTCTCCCGGTCTGGATGAGCATGAAAGCCGGGATGCCATCACTCTTGGTTATCTGGAAGAAGCGGACATGATAATTTATGTGATGAGTTCCCTTCACGCTTTTGGAATGCTGGATAAAAGGTTTATTCAGGAAGTCAGGTTCAGGGGAAATTCATCTTTTCCGATGATATTCGCTTTTAATAGATTTGATCAGGTGGGGACAGACAGGGAAAGGGATAAAATTAAGGACAGGGCCTTTAAAAAGGAAGAACTGCGCGAACCATTTGGCGAAGCCGGAATATTTTTTATATCTGCCAAAAAAGGTCTGGAGGGCAGACTGGAAGCGGATTCTGGCAAGGTGGAAGAGTCGGGGATAACGGATCTGGAGGAAAGGATTTCGGAAATATTTGAAAAGGAAAGATTCAGAATAAAACTGCTCCATTTTACAGAAACGAGAGAAGATCTGGGAGAATTTTGCAAATCGCTGGACTATCTGGATTTTTTGCTTAATCAGGATTCGTCCAGACTGGAAGAGGCCTATCAGAAAAATATGCGTGAATTTGAGCTTCTTGAAAAAGAAATTCAAAGGATAAGAAAAAAGCTGGATCGGGCAGCGCATATTTATGAAGAGGAATTTCGCGTTGGTCTTGAAGATTTTTTTATAAAATTCTGTAATGATATGGCGCCCAGGGTAGTTGAAAGCGCGGAAATACCTGAAATCACGATTTTTAACCGGAAGGAGGCGGCGGAAGAAGCGATTGGAATATTGAATAACAAAGTTAATATGGCATTCAAGGAGCATTTTACAGCCTGGCTTTATAACGAGGCCAGCATACTTGAGAAAAAAAGCCTAAAAGAAATTCAGGAAGACATCAGGGATAATCTGCAGGAGTTTGCCTTCATTCTTGAAAAGGTTGGAAAAAATCTAAATGCCAATAAATTGATTGGGAAAAACGAGGTTCAGATTAATTTTAATTTTTTTCTTCCTGATGCCCTGGCCGGCGCGGGACTGGGGG
>CAYNKM010000251.1:0-3202 GCA_964397795.1 uncultured Desulfovibrio sp.
TCCAAACGGTGGAACTGAAATTCTTGACGAAGACGGAAAGGGAACAGGCGATTTTAAAAGATTGCCTTATAAAATGGGTTTTTTCAGGGCCTTCTTGAAACATATTCAGGAGATACAAAAAAGTAAGCCGGTTATTGTCTGCGGTGATTTTAATGTCGCTCACGAAAATATCGATCTGTCAGATCCCAGGGGAAATGAGCGGATGAGCGGATTCCTTCCACAGGAAAGGGAATGGCTTGAAGAATTTATGGCCGCGGGCTTTGTGGATTCTTTCCGCTATATCCATGGCTATATTCCTGACCAATATACCTGGTGGTCATACCGGACCAGGTCGCGCAGAAAAAATATGGGCTGGCGGATTGATTATTTTTTTGTTTCAAAAGAACTTGCGCCCAATATAAGGGACGCCTGGATCAATAAGGATATTCAGGGTTCGGATCATTGTCCGATCGGACTGATTCTGGAAATTTAAAAGCAAAAAGCAGGAAATATGATTAAGAACCTGTGTTCCAAATTCCGGAAAAATATTGGGAACACAGGTTACCGTATTATTAATTGATTTGTGAACGAAGATCCCAGATTTATAATCCTGATTCCGCCTTTTTAATCTACCGCCGTTATTTCCGCTTCAGTAAGCATGGCGGAAGCCTCCACCGCATCCTGGAGGCGCTTCCTTTCTTCGCTGATCTTTTTGGACAGGGCATCATCCTGAAGGGCTAGAATTTCTGCCGCAAGCCAGGCCGCGTTACTGACGCCGACCTGATCAAGACCCATTGTGGCGACAGGGTAGGCGGAGGGCATCTGCAGGGTGGAAAGAAGCGCGTCCAAACCTCCCAAAGATGATCCGCTAATAGGCACTCCGATTACTGGACGGGTAGTCAGGGAAGCAAGGGCACCCGCCAGATGAGCCGCCAGACCCGCCACACAGATAAAAACTTTCACCCCGTCCTTTTCTCCCTGCAAGGCCAGGGCGCGGGTGCGATCGGGTGTGCGGTGAGCGGAGCTTATTGTCCATTTAAAGGATATTCCCAGCATCTGAAGCACTTCCACACCGCGCATGGTTTTTTCCTTATCGGATTTTGACCCCATGATTATCATTACCTGCGGCATCTTTTCTCCCCCTGTCTAAATTGATTTTATTCATATAAAACAGATACGAAGTTTAAAGTTTTATGACAAGCGCGGCTGATTGTCTTTTTATTTTGGCATGGCTTTTATCAAGTGTAAAGCCATGTCCATATCTCTCCCCAAAAGTGATGATACGGATGGATATATTTGTCTCGCATGTTTGAAGACAGGACAAATTTTAAATACTTCAATAAAAATATACAGATAAATTCATATATTTTATCCACCTGTCGTTAAAAATATTTGTTGCATAAACATCGCTGATTGCTATAAATTTCACATAAGAAGGAGCAATCTTTTCCACATGGCGGGAGACTGTGCCGCAAAAACTTTTGTCTTAAAAGTTTGCACAGTCACAGATTATTAGGTAGAGTCTGTTTTAACAGGGATTATGGATGACCAGACGCATCAGGCTTATTTCAGATGCCGCTGTTATCTTGTTGTGAAATATTTCTTTATATGATCACAGCAAACCCTGCCCTGTAAAATCATAAAAAGGAGGAGATTATGAAAAAACTCTGTGGCATCTGGACCTGGATGATCGGGATTGCCCTCGTTCTTCCTGTATTTTTGCCCTCCATAGCACTTGCGGCCAAGAAAAAGGCAAATGTTGTTATTGTCGCGGATACACGCAAGCTGGATGGAATTTTCTACTGGTGGGCGGAGATGTATAATGAGAGCCATTTATTCTTCGCAATTATGACCATGCTCATAATCCCCTTTCTCGGGTGTATTCTGGGCTGGCTTGCTGACATTGTCATGAACCATATTGGTATTGACCTCACCCACCGCGATCTGGCGGAAAAATAGCCGGAAGGAGCAGATAATGGATTGGTTATATATTTTGATGCCTATTTCCGGTGTGAATATATTCTGGCCTGGCCTTATCATTCTTGGCCTGGGCGTGGGTATCATCGGCGGCTTTTTCGGCCTGGGCGGCGCCTGGATGGTTACGCCAGGCCTGAATATCCTGGGCTTCCCCATGGCTTTCGCCATAGGAACTGACGTAGCCCAGATGGCCGGTAAATCCCTGATTTCCACCATGCGGCACGGCAAATTCGGCAATGTGGATTATTCCCTGGGTATCACCATGCTTATCGGTACTGTTGTCGGCGTGGAAATCGGCGCGCAGATGGTAATGTGGCTGGAACGCCTGGGCTCTATCGACAAGGTTGTACGCTGGCTTTACGTTGTTCTGCTCGTTTTGCTGGCCTGGCTTGTATTCCATGATATCTGGGTTCGTCACAGAAAGGAAAAAGAGGCGGCAGCCGAGAATCGGGAACTTGACAAACAGGCTACAGGCATTGACTGGGCATCGAAACTGCAGGCCATCAAGATCCCGCCTGTTATTCATTACAAATACGCCGGCATTACATGTTCCGCCTGGCTTCCCATTCTTGTCAGCCTTTTCACTGGCTGGCTGGCAGGTATTCTGGGTATCGGCGGCGGTCTTATCCGTATGCCCGCCCTGGTTTATCTTGTTGGCTGCCCGACACATCTTGCTGTTGGCACCGACCTCTTTGAAGTGGCAATTTCCGGACTATATGGCACAGCTTCCTATGCCTATAAAGGCCGCGTAGAACTGGTGGCCGCCATCATTATGCTCTGCGGCGCGGCTATTGGCGCCCAGATTGGGGTTGTGGCCACAAAGTATGTCAAAGGTTATGGCATCCGCTTTGTATTCGGACTGGCTGTCGTTGGATGTCTTATGTCTGTCGTTCTCAAGCTCCTGCAGGCCGAATGGCCCAGCCAGGGCTGGTGGCTTGGCCCTCTGGCCACCGTTGAAGTCCTTGGATTTGTAAGCGCCATTTCCCTTTATATCGCCATCCGTATGGTTCAGGGCGCCAAAGCTGAAATTGCGGCTAAAAGACAGGCAAGTAATTAAGGAGAATCAGATGAAAGCCCAAAGTTTTTTCATTACTCTTGTGCTTGCGCTCTCCTTGTGTCTGGCTGCCTGCGACTTTGACGGCGGCGTGGAACAAGGAAGATGCGTGGCTTTTAATGCTCAGGACAAGACACTGACCCTTGTTGAAGACACTTCCCTTGATCAGCATAATCCACATTATAGCGGAGC
>CAYNKM010000252.1:0-3201 GCA_964397795.1 uncultured Desulfovibrio sp.
ACATTTATTAATCTCATTGTCATCAAATGCCTGCAAAATATTCGGTAATGATAATAATATGGTGATTGTCAAAAATAACACTATATTAATATTTTTCATCTTCTTAATCACCTATATAAAATTAAAATTTTCCCTTGACGCAAACAGCGGTATAGGCCAAAGTCTATAAAAACAAAGCCCCCGAAGGCGTTTCGCACACACCTTCAGGGGAAAAAGTGCGGTCATAACGCACAATTTGCTTCTTTGTTTCGCTAAAAATTATAAATTCAGCAAACAAAGTCAAGTTAAGGCCGCACACTCCAGCAATAAAAAATGGAGCACACTGTGGCCATAAATTACCCTAAAATCATCCTTCTAGCCCGTCAAAAAATCGCTTCTCTCGTGTATTCTCCAGCAATCCGTTATGGCCGCTCTCGTGGTATAAAAGCCATGAAAAAGTCCTACGCAGAAAAAATTTTGTCTGTCCTGGACACTATGCTTCAAGCCTGTTGTCTACAATTTGATGGCGGCATGTGCAGGGTTTCAGGCGATTTAGCGCGTCCCCTCACAGTCCAGGAAATATCTACTTTTTCAGATATTCACCAGCGCACTACAGAGCGTATTATTCATGATCTCAAAGACTTGGGCCTCATCCAGTCCGAAAAACAATTTAAGCGGCTATTTCCTAGTGGTCTGAAAGTTTCCGGCGTTATTCGGATGTTTACCAAACTTTTCTGGCAATTGTTGGGCCTGTGGTCGCTTTTTGTGGAGTCGGTCAAATACGCTTCCGAACATGGTAAACTAAAGCTTAAAAATCCGATCAAGCTGGTGGGCAAGAAAAAACCGCCAGCTGTTGCCGAACAAGAGCGGCGACGAAGTCAACGGGATAATCGGCTATTCTTGTTCATGGTTCAGTGTGAGCATCGAAAAGGGGAAAAAGCTTGCTCTGGGCAGTTCAAGGATGCTGAAGTTTGCGCAATTTGCCGTAAACTTTCCGTCTAAAAAGCCTTAAAATCCGCAGGTCTTAACTGTCGGTAGGGAGAATTTTAACTATCTTAATATAATAACTATTTGAAATAATTATATTTATTTTTAAGTGTCGGTATTCTCGTGAACATACCGACACTTAAGCTTTACCACTTTTCCGGCAAACTCTGGCTAGTATGAAAAACTCTTATAACTTGTACCTCATCTCCCCGGATTCGATAGGGCACAATAAACGGATAGCCCTGTATGACAAGCTCCCTGGTCTTAAAAATTCGTCCCGGTCTGCCTTTTTCTGGATATTGGCTTAAAGCCTCTACACTGTTCCAGATATGCCAAAACATTTTTTCGGCTGCTTCCGGATCATTCTTGGCAATGTAGGAAACTGCTTGATCTAAATTTTTGGTGGCCGCTCGCAGCCATTTAATCCGCATTGCGGCTCCATTTGGCCTTCAGTGCTTCAAGCTCTTCCTCAGTCGCAAAATCTCCCGCGTCTGCTTCGGCCAGTCCCTTTTTAATTTCCGCTATTTGCCAAGCTTGCTGCTCAACAAATTCCTTAATTGCCTGGACAGCCAAAAAAGTTTTTGTCCTGCCAGTAGCTTCGGCAAGGTCATTAAGCTGATTTACCAGCTCATCGGGCAAGCGCATCGACATTGAAGCCATAAATTAACCTCCTTTTTGTATTATAATGTAATTTTTTGTAATACAAAACAAGATTATTTTGGTCCTTCTGGATCTTCGCTTAACTTTTTTTCTTCCTCCGGCCTTGCTTCAATCCCATCCCTCATGGCCAGAAGGTCGCCTATTGTCCGATATTCAATAATCCGCTTGATTAAAAAATTCTTTATCCGCTCTAGCTGTTCAAGCCAGCTCGCTTCTCCAGTCTTTCCACTGCTTCCCAAATTTGCTCGATCTGATCCTCTATATCCAACACTCTTTGAGCCACTGTCTGCGCCGCTTCTGACGCCTCTGGGCGGTCTTTCTGTAAAAACTCGTCCAGTGCCCTGGCTATCTGGTTTAAGGCCTCTACAAGCGATTTCTGGCCTTCCTGAAGGGCTTCTATAGCTTTCGCTTGTTCTTCCTGGCTGTTCCTTAAATTCTTCAACTCTCCCAGCTGTGACCTGACCTGGTTGAACTGGTTTTTTACTCCCACCATTTGCTGCTGGAGCAGGGAAACCGGATCTTGTGGTTCTTTCTTTTTGGATGGTTTCACTAGCTGGCAAACAATTTCTTCCTGTTTCTCTTTCCGGCTGCCTTTTGTCCTGATTATAGGCGGAAATTCGTTGTAATCGGTCATTTTTTTCTGCCTCTCTTTTTTGGCGTATTTCGGCCAGCTCCGCATCCAGCCTGCGGATTTCCTTTTTTACCTGGATAAATTCCCCATAGAGTCTGCGCAGGACTGGCCTGCGGTTCAATTCTCCCCTGTCTGTGGCTATTCCCTTGCGTTCCATGGCAGTGGCGGCCACTCCCATATGGACGGTTGGAAGGGCCTTTATTCCCCGTTCTTCGTGGCTTTTATGGCTAATACGCTCCTGGCTGCCATTTGCTTCAAGAGCCATGTTAGCCAGCTTTTCCCATTCCTGGCGTATTTCCTCCAGCTGCTCTTTCTGGGATTTAAGGCCTTTTTTCTGTAAATCGCTCCCTGACAGATCAAAATTTGTTTTTTCGAGTAGGTGGCCAGCTGCGTAACGCCTGGTGGTCACCATTACGTGGGCATGGTGATTTCGCTGGTCGCCTTCCTGAGTTGGAGCGTGGATGGCGGAGTCCACTGCCACTCCGTACTTGTTCATCAGGTAGATGCAAAAATTTTTTGTTAAATTTTTCCTTGCTTCCGCATCCAGTTCGGTAGGTAAGGCAAGCTCATATTCCCGGGCGGTGATTCCATCCTTGCGTCGCTCGGCGGCTTCGGCCAGATTCCATAATTCCTCCCTGGAAATTTTGCTGCCGTCGGGGGTGAAGATTTGGCTTTCCTCGACTCCTTTCCTGCGGGAATAATCGTATATTTTTCCCGTGCGCTCGTCGCTTATTCTGGCGCGTGATCTGTAGGCTGCTGATGCTGTCGCGCTGCGGCCTTTGGAGCGCTGGATCGCTTTCAAGGATAAATGGTAAATAGCCATGATGTTTTTCTGCCTTTAAGCCCTCGGCAGAGCGCACGAGTTAGCGCAGCTAACTCTTAAGTGCGCCTTTCAGGTTTCTACGATACTGTTTTTTAGCATATAGCCTGCTATATTTCTCAAG
>CAYNKM010000253.1:0-3196 GCA_964397795.1 uncultured Desulfovibrio sp.
CAATTTCAGCCACCAGTAAATTGCGGACATCATCTGTCTTGAGGGCGTTTTCCTTTCTGGCCCGCTCTCTTAATTTAATGACCAGTTTCTGTGACGGCTCAAAGCCAAAATCCGCCATTATGAATAACTCTTCAAGCTCATCCCAGAAAGCTTCTGTCAATTCCCCGTGATTTGAGAAAATATAATTCAGCCTTTTCCCAAACTGCTCCCTGGTTTTCGCCAGGCTTTCGTTAAGTTTTAATAGAAGACGGTTGCGTTCATCTTCCTCATCCTCAAGATCAAGCGCGAGGGCAAGGCGATACTGCAGCTCGGAACGGAATTCCTCAATGTGGGAATATTCCATTTTTTCAAGCCATCTGCGGAAATTTTCCTTAAATGCCTCCCTTTCTTCTTCGGGAGCCTCCAGCGCTTTTAAAAGGAGATCAAGCCTGCTCCAGAAAAGATCATTAACCTCGCCTACTCCTTCAAGTATTATGTCCAGCCATTGGGATAATCTGGAATCGGATTTACGCAATCTGACCAGAAATTCTTCTTCTTCCGGAGTCCATTTTGGAATTTTTTTGGTGTGCTTTTCCTTTTCTTTTTCAAAATCGGAGAGGATCTCATTTTCAATTTCGGCTGGCGCTTCAAAGTGAGGCCTGTCGTATGGCCCGTCATTTTCCACCAGAACCGATCCGCCGGATGGCGTATCTAGAGGGGGGACATCGGGAGCGGGTTTTTTGCCAAAAAATTTTTTAATGCTAGAGAAAAAGCCCATATTTAACTCCTGGATGAATCAGGGCGTGTTCGCCATTGACCCTGTCCGCAAAGCGCGGCCAGGACTTCTTCAAGAACCTTGGCGCATTTTTCAACAGTAATCGCCTTCGCTTCACAATTGGGGTCATTTAGGGATTTCTGCATTTCTCTTGCGGCTCTTGCCAGCTTGTCCGCCCCTATGCAGGGAGCGGCCTGTTCAAGAATACGACCCAGGTGACACAAGCCCGCAATTTCTCCTTCCGAATACAGGAGTCCGATGAGTTGCGGCCCCCTGGCAAAGGTTTGTCTGAACATTCCCGAAGTCACGGAAAAAGAATCAGGATGAAGTCGCTGGTATAGCAGACCCTTTTCCGCGCTGACCGGTTGTTCCTCCTGGCTGGATTCAATATTTTCTTTGTTATCTTTATTCCCCAGACTTAAAAATATTTTTTCCGGATCCTTTTTGGGAGAATCCTGGTCATCCCTGGAAAAGAGAAAATAGCTCATGCGCCTCAAATCTCCCCATTGCCAGAGAACAAGCAAAAACGCCAGGGTCCAGAGGATAAAGAAACAGGAAAAACGGAAGATTTCCCGTTTTACAAGGATACTGTCCTCTTCTTCATTGAGACGCGAGGAAAGCCAGACATCCACCTGTCCCACCAGTTCGCCGCCATTTTTAACAGGATTCATGCCCTGTACGGAATTTTCGGCAATTTCATCATCCCAATTGACAGGTTCCCATAGATAGTTGCGTCTTTGCCCCTCAACTTTTCCGTCAAGATTTTTCACTCGTACGGCATAAATATGATCGTCTTCCATGGCTCCGGAAACCACCGCTTTCGCGGCGCCTTCATCCATACTCCAGCCAGGAACAGAAAGGAGGGCGGCCAATTGCGCCGCCGTGCGGCCCGCTTCAGAAATAAGCCGGTCTTCCGCGTCTTCTCTTGACCATGATATACTGTACCAGGAGAACGCCAGGAAAACCAGCACTCCTGTCAACCATATTGAGGCGGCTATAATACGTTTTTTGTTTCGGGAGATATGTTTCATCCTGCAAGACAAGCTATTTAAGGTTTCGGATATTTTGAGAACAATTCCTGGTTTTACATTCCCCTGTTGTGGGGATTGGCTTCCATACGCCAGTTATTGACATAAGTATTAATTTCCCTTGATTTGTCGGGCGATAGCCCGCTCTGGAAATATTCTGTAAAAACATGAATATAAGTCGCCCCGCGGGGAGAAAACAGGCCTTTAACCCTGCACCAGTACGGATTGAGGAGATTGGTTATATCTGTAAGAATGTTATTGGTAATGGTTTCCATAAAAGACTGGTATGAACGATAGGCGAAAAGGTAAATTTTAAAACTTTTGGATTCAACACATAATTTGTCGGGAATATATTCAAGGGCAATAACGCCAAAATCCGGCTGTCCCGTTACCGGGCAGAGCGAGGTAAATTCCGGAAAAACCATGCTGATTATATAAAGACGTTCCGGGAAGCGGTTGGGGAAAGCTTCCAGAAGATCGGAAGAAGGTTCAGATGGGCTAACGTTTACCTTTTTGCCAAGGATTTCCAGATTTAAATTCTGATCTTTCTGTCTTTCTGCCATAAATCCGGCCTTTCAGCGAGTTTTGAATAAATGGAAATTCATATGAATGTGTTACTTGTACCCTATCCTTCTTAAAGGTACAATACCGGTTATTTCAGATTAAATTTATCAATAAAAAAGATTTTAATAAGGATTACGCGCAAGTGATAAATCTGCGTTGCAGAGGCTGTGTTAAAAATAATACCTATCTCCTGTTTGCGGAAGATAGCAAAGAGGCGCTTCTATATGCCCCCGACAAGGCATGTTTCGGGGAAATTGAAAGGTTATCGGTAGGCGGCAAACTGGCTTCGGCGTCGGATGGGGAGGCTCTTTTTCAGCTTGTGGGCTTCAGCTGGCGGGCGAACAGCGGCGTTTCGCGGCTGCCAGTGCTCAGGGCATTGCTGGATCTGCCTGCAGGGGAGCTGGAAGGCCTGATTTATAAGCCGGAAAGCCCGTCCCTTGCGGTAATAACGTTATCGGACAAGGGGGTTAGGGGCTTGCGCGGGGATGAATCCGGGCCGGAAATTATAGATATGCTGAAAGATTTTCTGAATCCGTCCTGTATTCACAGTTTTCTTATCGGGGATGAAGCCGATCTGTTAAAAGCCCTACTTGCGGATTTGGCCTATAACCAGAAAATAAATCTAATTGTGACTACCGGCGGGACGGGAATTGGCGAGAGGGATATTACGCCTCAAGTTACGGAAAAGCTGCTGGATATTAAGCTTCCGGGTTTTGTTCTGGCCATGATGACGGAAAGTCTGAAGCAAACGCCAAACGCGATTCTATCCCGCGCCAGCGCTGGGCTTATGGGGAAATCCCTGGTAATAAATCTTCCGGGAAGTCTCAAGGCGGTAAAATGTAATTTAAAG
>CAYNKM010000254.1:0-3189 GCA_964397795.1 uncultured Desulfovibrio sp.
TACTCTCATCAAGTTCGGCCGTACGCAGTTCCAAACGGGTATTGCTCTCACGCAGTTGCGCGGTTCTCTGGTTTACAATATGATCCAGATAATTCCTGCGCCGGTATAGTTCGATAACAGTCTGAACCCGGCGATTAACCACTTCCGGCTCGACAGGCTTGGAAATAACATCCATAACGCCCAGATCATAAGCTTCGCGGGTAAAACTGAAGTGTGAATCATCTTTTTCGCCGGTAATGAGAAAGACCGGTATCTTTCCCGGAACGCCGCGGGCAGATAATTCTTTCAGCATTTCCCTTCCGCTCATAATTGGCATGGACAGATCAAGCAATATCGCGCAAATGTCATTCCTGTTCTGATCAAAAATCTCAAGGCCATTCTGTCCATTGATAGCGGTGAGGATTTCGTGATCGCCAGAGAAGATCATGGAGAGCTGATCGCGCAGCATTTCTTCATCGTCCACAATTAACATATGATTTGGAACATCAGAAATAGGCTGTGTGGCATTCATGGCTTTAATGGTAAAGGTTTTAAGATTTCATACGGTATAACCAGGTCGTTTTTATTTCGGCTCATTTTCTTCTGCAGAAAGATCTTTTTTCTGACAATACTGCGGTAAACGCCTAAATGGTAAAATTCGGCATGGTTCGTTTTCTTCACTTTTCTTAAGAGAAGCGTCTGAATCAAAATTACCTTCAAACTCGGCGCTGAAGTTGATGTTAATATCGGGATCTTCCTGTTCGTCTTTCATTGGAGCCTGTCTTTGCTGACTCCAGTTATAATTGAATAACTGGTTTTTCCAGCGCTTTGCCTGAATAAGGGAAAAAACAAGGCAGCTTTCTTCCCATCTTTTTGAAGGCTCAAAACGGCTTACAATATTTGCGTATTTGCTCCACAAAGCCATCAGGGATGCTTCATCCAGGGAATCAAGCTGTCTTGCAAGTTTAAGAAGCATATTTTCCATTCTTTTCTCCCGGGCAGGAACATATAGGCAATCCGGCTTCCATCAGTATTTGAAATCATTAACGGGAGTTCCGCCAATTCCTCTATAAAACGGACAGGATAAGCCTATCCAGTATGGAAAAAAGGGCTATGGGGAAAGCTTTAGATGATCCCCCCATGCCTGAACTGTATTTTTCAGGAGCATGGCTATAGTCATGGGTCCCACGCCGCCAGGAACAGGGGTTATTGCAGAGACCTTATCACATACGGAGTTATAATCAACATCTCCGCATAAGCCTTTTTCTGTCCGGTGGATACCAACGTCAATGACAACGCATCCTTCGGGTACCAGACGCGCGTTTATGGCCCTGGGTTTGCCTATCGCCGCAAAAATAAAATCTGCATCCCCGCATTCTTTTGCCAGGTCTGGCGTGGAAGAATGGCAGATTGTAACCGTGGCATCAATCCCGCGTCGGGCAAGAAGCAGGCTTAAGGGTTTGCCCACAATATCCGATCGTCCCAGAACTACCGCTTTTTTTCCCTTAAGAGAAATATTGCTGCGATCCAGCAGTTCCATAATTCCCGCTGGCGTGCAGGGAGCGGGGCCAGGCAGGCCCAGCGCGAGTTTGCCTACGTTCAGGGGATGAAAGGCGTCAACATCCTTGTCAGGGCTTATCGCAAAAAGGCATTTCTGGCTGTCCAGGCCAGAAGGCAGGGGCAACTGCAGAAGAATTCCGTCAACATCTTCCCGCTTATTTAATTCCCCTACAAGTTCCAGTAAAGATTCCTGCGTCGTATCAGATGGAAGTAGATAGGGAAAAGAAACAATACCGACTTCTTTGCAGGCAGTTTGCTTGTTACGGACATATACTTGAGAAGCTGGATTATCGCCTACCAGGATAACGGCAAGACCTGGCGGTCTGTAGCCCTGTCCTGTGAAAGAGGCGATTTCATCAGCCAGTTCGGATCGTATTTGGGCGGCGGTCGCCTTTCCATCCAGTATCCGCATGAATCAGTAACCCGCTTTTTAAATAGCTGATTATGGGATTCAGTCATTAATGAATCCCATAATCAGATTTATTCAGATTCTTATTAATAGCCGATCAGTTTACGCGTCGCCATAACCGAGGTTGTAATATTCGGCAAGCATGGGGCCATAATACTGGGCGGCTTCATCAAGGTCTTCCTCAATGCGCAAAAGCTGGTTGTATTTGGCCAGGCGATCGGAGCGGCTTGCGGAACCGGTTTTTATCTGGCCGGCGTTTACGCCTACCGCGAGATCGGCGATAAAGCTGTCCTCTGTTTCGCCGGAACGATGGGAAACTATGGTAGTATAACCCACATCCTTGGCAAGCTGGATGGTATCAAGCGTTTCGGTGACCGTGCCGATTTGATTAAGTTTGATCAGGATCGAGTTAGCCAGTCCCTCGGCGATTCCTTCTTCAAGGATTGCGGGATTTGTGACAAAGAGGTCGTCGCCCACAAGCTGGACATTTTCGCCAAGTGTGGCGGTAAGTTTGGCCCAGCCTTCCTTGTCATTTTCCGCCATGCCATCTTCAATGGAAATCAGGGGGTATTTTTTGGTAAATTCCGCAAGCCATTGAATCATTTCATCGCTTGTCAGGGTCAGATTTTCGCCTGCCAGCACATATTTGCCATCCTTATAAAATTCGCTGGAAGCCGCGTCTATGCCGAGGCAAACTTCATAGCCCGGGTTGTAGCCAGCTTCCTGAATGGCTTTCATAATGTAGTTGAAGGCCTCGTCATGATTCTTGAGATTTGGCGCGAAACCACCTTCATCGCCCACGCTGGTGACATGTCCGTCTTTTTTGAGGATTGCGGCCAGGGTGTGGAAAATTTCAGAACCCATGCGCAGCGCGTCAGAAAAAGTTCCCGCCCCTACGGGTAAAATCATGAATTCCTGAATATCCAGATTATTTGGGGCATGCGCTCCGCCATTGATGATATTCATCATGGGCACAGGCAGGAGCATGGCGTTTATGCCGCCCAGATATTTATAAAGGGGAAGCCCGACATACATTGCCGCGGCGCGCGCGCACGCCATGGAAGCGCCAAGAATGGCATTTGCGCCAAGCCGGGATTTGTTATCCGTTCCATCCAGGTCAATGAGGGTATTGTCAATCTGAACCTGTTTGAGGACATCCATTCCCTGCAAGGCTTCCGCTATTTCATTGCTGACATGCTCAACGGCATTCAGAACGCCCTTGCCAAGATAGCGCTCCTTGT
>CAYNKM010000255.1:0-3174 GCA_964397795.1 uncultured Desulfovibrio sp.
AAAAAACTTTATTTATTTTTTATATAACTTCTTGAAAATATTGCATTTTATAATATTTTAAAGCCTTCTTTGGTATCAACAGGCGATTTTAACAGAGTATAAAAAATTAGATGGAGCGCCGGCATGGAATGGATTGATAGCGTATGGAATTTTTTCCTGTATTTTACCGATTTTATATTACATATAGACACCCATTTGTTTGAACTGGTTGAAAAGTATGGCATGTGGATATATGTAATTCTCTTTGTCATTATTTTTTGTGAAACAGGACTTGTTGTCACTCCGTTTTTGCCTGGCGATTCGCTTTTATTTGCCGCCGGAGTTACCGCGGGAACGGGACTTATGAGTTTTATTCCCGTCATGCTGGTTTTGCTTGGAGCGGGAATTCTTGGAGATGCCGTAAATTATTTTATTGGCAGATATGTTGGGCCTCCAATTTTTTCACGAAATACCCGCTTTATCAAAAAAGAGCATTTGCTAAAGGCTCATCATTTTTATGAAGTACATGGCGGCAAGGCGATAGTACTGGCCCGTTTTATCCCAATTATCAGGACTTTCGCTCCCTTTGTCGCCGGTATCGCGACCATGCGCCCCCATACTTTCTTTTTTTATAATATTATGGGCTGTATTTTATGGGTAGGCAGTCTTGTTTCCGCCGGATATTTTTTGGGTAGCTTGAAATGGGTCAGGGAAAATTTCAGTCTCATAGTATATATTATAATTCTGATTTCTATTTTACCAGTTGTCATTGAACTTATTAAGGCCAGATTTTCTTCCAGCAACAAATAAAAAAGCCGGAATCCAAAAGAAATCCGGCTTTAAAAATAATATTCAAATAAGTTAATCTTTGAATGGAGAAATATCCCTCAGGGTTTTTATCACCCCGGGAAATTCCCTGATAACGTAATCTATATCTTTTTCAGTTGTATAACGGGACAGGGACAAGCGGATTGAACCATGGGCATAGTTGAAAGGCACATGCATGGCCCGCAAAACGTGAGAGGGCTCAAGACTGCCAGAAGTGCATGCGGAACCTGAACTTGCAGCTATACCCAATCTGTCCAGCAATAGAAGAATGGCCTCTCCTTCAACATTTTTAAAAGAAATATTGGAAGTATTGGGAAGACGATCTTCAACGTTGCCATTAACGCGGCTATCCGGAATGGAATTTAATAAGCCGCTTTCGAGTTTGTTTCGTAACTGGGCCACCTGTGTCTGCTCAACCTTTAAAAATTCCTTGCACAGCTGGGCAGCTTCTCCCAAACCGACTATATAGGGAACATTTTCAGTTCCTCCCCTCCTGCCTCTTTCCTGATGACCTCCTCTTATAAATGGCCTAAAGCGCACACCCCGTCTGACATAAAGAGCGCCAATGCCTTTGGGGGCGTGAATTTTATGGCCGGATAGGGAGAGCATATCAACTGGCAAATTATGAAGATCCACATCAATTTTACCAACGGCCTGGACAGCGTCCGTATGAAATAAAATCCCTTTTTCACTGGCCATTTCCGACATTAATTTAATGGGATAGATATTTCCTACTTCATTATTGGCCCACATAATGGACACAAGAGCCGTATCGCTGGTCAATGCCCTTTCATATTCATCGAGATCTAGTTGCCCTTTTTCATTAACATCCAGATAGGTAACATGATAGCCTTCATGTTCATAATACCTGCAGACATTTAACACGGCAGGATGCTCCACCTTGGTGGTGATGATATGCCGTTTTTCGGGCTGGGTATGAAGGGCGGACCAGAAAGCGGTATTATCGCTTTCAGTGCCAGAGGAAGTGAAAATAATTTCTTCCGGATCGCAGTGAAGCAGATCCGCAAGCTGTGCTCTGGCCTTGTCAACTCCCTCCGCAACCATTCCCCCAAGACTATGCATACTTGAAGGATTGCCATACAGATCCTTGAAATAGGGAAGCATGGCGTCTATCACTTGTTGAGCAATTACCGTAGTGGCGTTATTGTCCAGATATATAAATTCCTTGTCATTAACATATATGTTTTGATTGTTGCATTGTTCAGCCATGATCTATACTTCCTCCACGATTATGTCGGGTTCCACATGATCATGTAGCATTTTTTCCACAAGATTCCGGATGGTGACTTCACTTGATCTACAGTTGGAACATTTTCCCTTGAGAGTGACAAGAACCCTTTTTCCATCCACATCCACAAGCTCTATATCTCCGCCATCACTCACAAGGCGCGGCCTGATATCCTCGTCTATAACCTTCATCACTTTCTGCATTCTCTGAACATTGCTCATTCTTTTGGGTTCTTTGGCCGGTTTTTTCTGCTTTAGTTCCTGTGCAAGAATTTCAGCGATTTCATCCAGACAATCTCCACAGGCGCCGCCAGCCTTTGTATAATCCGTAATTTCCTCAACCGTTTTCAGATTGTTTTCATGGATTGCGTTCTTGATCTGCTGATCTGTCACCCCAAAACACTTGCAAACGAGTTTTCCTTCTTCATGGGCATGAGGAGTGGCTGGCTCTCCTTTCCAGTTTCTAATGGCCGCTTCCAGCGCTTCCTGGCCCATAACGGAACAATGCATTTTTTGCTTGGGCAATCCGCCCAGCTCCTTTGTAATATCCTTATTTGTAAGTTTTAAGGCTTCGTCAACAGTTTTACCAACAAGCATGTCGGTAAGGACGGAGCTGGAAGCTATCGCGCTCGCGCAGCCAAAGGTTTCAAAACTCGCCTTTTCTATCACACCCTTATCATTAATTTTCAAATAAAGTTTTAGCGCGTCGCCACAAGCCAGACTTCCCACCTCTCCAATGGCATTAGCGTCGGCCATCGCTCCCACATTATGCGGCTTAAGAAAATGATCATGTACCTTATCTGTATAATTCCACATTTTTCTCTCCTGCAAGCAAGCTTTGATAATGGTAATATTTTAAATCTGCCCTAACAACTATAAAACCAAAATATTCCTGTAGCAAGCATGGTTAAATACCTGGAAAGCAGTTTTAATTTAAAATTATAATGACGCATTATCTGTTTCTGTGATAGCTCGTCAGATCATAGGGAGTACCCTGATAAACATAATAATTTAGCCAGTTGCTGAAAAAAAGATGCGCGTGAGATTTCCAGATCATGACAGGCTCCCGATCAGGATTATCTGAAGGATAATAATTAACGGGAATATGGGGGGATAAGC
>CAYNKM010000256.1:0-2136 GCA_964397795.1 uncultured Desulfovibrio sp.
CATCGGACGTATCCAGGCTGCGCGGCGTCAAACTTGAAGCAGTCAGGAAATAATTCCATGAATAAGATAAAAGTTAAGCTTGTGCGATCCAGAATAGGAACCACTCCGCATCAGAGAAAAATGCTGGATTCGCTAGGTCTTAAGAAATTAAATAGTGAGAGGATTTTTAATGATTCTCCAGCCATAAGGGGAATCATTAATAAATTACCCCATCTGGTATATTTTTCAGAGGTTCTGGAAGAAAGCGAAACTCCTGATCTTTCTTCAAATTCGGTTGACAAATTATCCAGTGAAAAAGCCGAAGAAGTTTCAGGGGATACACCTGAACAGAAAGAAAAGGCATAATTTTATACATTGTATTATTTCTTCAAGATTGTTTAATTAAGCTTGAATATAACTTTCTCCAGGGAAGTTAGCAGGAGTAGAAAATGCAATTGCATGATTTGCATCCTTTTCCGGAAGAGCGCAAAACAAGACGCAGAGTAGGCCGGGGAACTGGTTCAGGGTTGGGCGGCACATCCGGAAGGGGTCATAAAGGGCAAAACGCGCGCTCTGGCGGAGGCGTTCGACCTGGTTTTGAAGGCGGACAAATGCCCTTACAACGTCGCTTGCCCAAACATGGCTTTAAAAATGCGCTTTTTAAAATTACCTATGATATAATTGATCTTGACTCATTACAGCTGGCTTTTCCTGAACAAACGGAAATAAGTCTGCAAGACATTTATAATAGGGGTCTGGCGCATAAAAAGTCGCTGGTAAAAATTCTGGGCAGGGGAGAAGCCCACAGACCCCTGAATGTTGAAGCCCATAAATTCAGCGCGAGCGCCGCTGAAAAAATAACCAAGGCTGGCGGAAAGGTCATCCCCCTTCTGGAACAAGAAGCGGAAATAATTATAGAAGAAGCTCCCCAAGAAAAATAATTTTGCTGTTTATACCTTTAAATGGGTATTCCAGGATTAACTGTTTATAAAGTTATATATGCCGTTTAATAAAGTTTATTATTAAACGGCGTAAATAACTTTTTTCAAATTTTGTAATTGTCTTATCCCAATAATTTTCTTTGGAATCATCCCTGGTTTGGCCAGGTATAAAAGAGTTAATATATGGCTTCTGGCAATCCCAATTCACTAGACAATAGCCAGGTTACACTGGTTAAAAAGTTGCTTTGGACATTTTTTATCTTATGCTGTTATCGTATTGGCGTTCACGTGCCGATTCCCGGCGTGGATGCGGCAGCTCTGGCCTCTTTTTTTGAAAGCATGCAGGGAACGCTTTTCAGTCTTTTTGACATGTTTTCCGGCGGTGGACTTTCCAATGTCTCCGTGTTCGCGCTTGGCGTCATGCCCTATATATCCGCTTCAATCATAATGCAGCTTCTCCAGGTGGTCAGTCCGGAAATCAAGAAAATGGCCAGGGAGGAAGGGCAGGCGGGCCGGAGAAAGATAACGCAATATACCAGATATATGACTGTGGCCATAACGCTTGTCCAGGGACTTGGGATTGCAATAGGTCTTGAAAATATGACCAGTCCTTCTGGAACACCGATTGTCCTCCATCCCGGCTGGGAATTCCGTCTGGTAACCATGGTGACCTTTACCACCGGTTCGGTCCTGGTAATGTGGCTTGGCGAACAGATTTCAGAAAGGGGAATAGGCAACGGTATTTCCCTCATAATTTTTTGCGGCATTGTAGTCGGTATTCCCAGAGGCATCATCCAGTCTTACGCTCTTATGGAAGCTGGAGACATGAGTATTTTTAAGGCCATAATTTTGCTGGTATTCATGGCCGCGGTAACTGTTTTTATAGTTTTTGTGGAAAGAGCGCAGAGAAGGATACCAATTTCCTATGCAAAACGCCAGGTTGGGCGGAAAATGTTTGGTGGGCAGATGTCCCATCTTCCCTTAAGACTTAATACCGCGGGCGTTATCCCTCCGATTTTTGCGTCATCCCTTCTCTTGTTTCCGGCCACCATCGGTCAATTTTCAGGAAATGAATATGTAAGACAGGTAGCCGAATTTTTTGCGCCCAATGGTTTAATGTATAATGTTCTCTATGTGGCACTTATGTTTTTCTTCTGTTATTTTTATACCGGTGGTTCAAGAGGACGATGGAACGGCTCCGGCCTCTCTACGATGC
>CAYNKM010000256.1:2146-3163 GCA_964397795.1 uncultured Desulfovibrio sp.
ATTTTATACCGCCATTATTTTTGACCCCAAGGAAATGGCGGAAAACCTGAAGAAAGCCGGCGGTTTTATTCCTGGCATAAGACCAGGAGAGCAGACCGCCAATTATATAGATACGGTTCTTTCCCGACTGACCTTCTGCGGAGCCATTTATATTTCCCTCGTATGTCTCATGCCAATGATGCTTATCAGTTATTTTAATGTTCCCTTCTATTTTGGCGGCACCAGCCTATTAATTCTGGTGGGGGTTGCAATGGATTTTATGAATCAGGTAGAATCCCATCTTATTTCAGGACAGTATCAGAAATATATGCAAAAGGCGCAAAAAGGTAAGGCAAAGTAAGGCCATGAAAAAATATCATGGGGCCTTTATTAAAAATGATCGTGAAATCGGCTGCCTCAGGCGAGCCAACAATATAGTCGCGAATATTCTGGATGCGGTTGGCGATATGGTCAAGCCTGGAATAACGACAAACCAGATTGAAAGGCTCGCGTTGGATATGTGCGCAACCTATCAGGTTAAACCCGCCTTCAAGGGTTACTGCGGATATCCTTTTGCCACATGCTGCTCCGTAAATGAACAGGTCGTACATGGCTTTCCCAATGATACTCCCCTAAAAGAGGGAGATATAGTCAGCGTCGATATGGGAGTTGTGTATGATGGTTTTGTGGGTGACGCAGCCAGAACCTATGCGGTAGGAGAAGTGGAGGACGAGGTTCGTAGGCTCATGCGTATTACGGAAGAAAGTTTATATGAAGGGATTGAGCTCGCGCGGGCAGGGAATGATGTTCATGTAATAGGAATACGTATTCAGGAATTCGTGGAAAATGCGGGTTTCAACGTGGTGCGTAAATTTGTAGGCCACGGCGTGGGGACTCAAATGCATGAGAAACCAGCTGTACCCAATTTCAAAACCGGTCAGCCAGGATTGATTCTGCACAATGGAATGGTGATCGCCATTGAACCAATGGTGACAATGGGACATTATGATGTGGATATTTTATCTGATAAATGGACAG
>CAYNKM010000257.1:0-3157 GCA_964397795.1 uncultured Desulfovibrio sp.
CTATTTCTGAATTTGAATAAGCAGTACGATAGAAAAATTTTTTACCCTGCTTAATTGCTTCTAAAAATAAAAAACCTGTTCACATAAAATGAACAGGTTAATATTTTATCCGGACTTTGTGCCGGAACAAATAATTTCAAGACTGTCGCAAAATCGCCGGCTTTCTACATTCCCAAAAGCGCGAAAACGCGGCTTTCAGAAAGGCCCGAATGAGCGGCCAATGCCTGGGCATGATCAGTTGTGATCATGTTCAGGGTGTCATTATACACGCCTTCAACTTCATCATCGGCCAGAATCTGCGGAGAATGAATATCCACAACATCGCCGAGATCTTTTATGTTATTGACATTGACGCCTTTCTCATTGTTCTGAAAAAGAAAGGGAAAGGTTGATCTGATTCCTGAAATTTCCATTTAACTCCACCTTTATGATTGAATATTGTTACTGACACACCTTGAGGAAAGACAGAAAGATCTGCCAGGCTGTGTATTTTCCCCAAGGTCAGGCAAAACCTGCCTTCTCCCAATATTGGCAGTTTTCGCCTGCCTGTCAAAAAAATATTCTCCCCAACTCTCTTGCCTGATATACATGCAATTAGGATACCAAAAGGGCAGCCTTTTATCAGGCCGCCCTTATAAATATATAAAATCCTTTTTATTATAAAATCAAATTTACATATCTGGAGGAAGTCCATTCAAGGCTTTAAGAGTGAAAACAGGCCCGTCAACACATACATATCTGTCGCCAATATTGCAGCGTCCACAAATACCTATTCCACACTTCATCCTTTTTTCAAGCGTGGTGACAATGTTTTCCGGATCGAAACCAAGTTTCAACAAGGATTGCAGGGTAAACTTAATCATTATTGGCGGGCCGCAGAGAACGGCTACCGTATTTTCTGAAGATGGATTCAATTCCTCAAGAACCTTGGGAATGAGCCCAACCCTGTGTCCCCATTCTTCATAGGGATTATCTATACAAAATGTGCAGTCAAGATCCGGATTGTTCTTCCAGGCGTCAAGTTCATAGCTATAAGCCATGTCTTTCGGGCTTCTCGCTCCGTATAAAAGGCTTATCTTGCCATAATCTTCCTTGTGCTCAAGGAGATAGAGCATGATGGTTCTTATTGGCGCCATGCCGATACCGCCGCCAATAAAAAATATGTTTTTCCCCTTCCAGTCATTATAGGGAAAGTAATTCCCCAGAGGAGCGCGAACTCCTATCTTGTCACCCGCCTGAAGGCGATGGATCGCGTCTGTAACCTCTCCGGCCCTCATCACAGAGAACTGCAGATAGTGTTTTTCTGACGGTGACGAATTTATGACAAAGGTCGCCTCGCCAACTCCATAAACAGAAAGCTGACCTACCTGCCCAGGCTCAAATTTGAAATTTTTCATTGCCTCCCGATCATCAAGAACCAGCCGTAATGTGCGAATATTGGGAGTTTCATCGATCATTTCAAAGATAGTCGCGCTTCTGGGGAGATAGGGATCGCCGGAATAAGTTGGCCTTGCCGTTATACCCCCGGGAAGCCTGGGAGCGGACACTCCCGGAACAGCGCTACCGCTTTTCCTGGCCTCTGCAGACTTCGCGGTATCCGCCTTGTTTTCCGCTTCGACCACACTTTCAGGAACTTCATTTTTAAGTGGCGGGGCGGTTTCAACCACAAGCTCTTCCACTGCTGGAAGTTCTTCAGCAACTATATTATCCTTCTGGATAGCCAAAGTTTCTTCAGTTAAAGTTTTGGTATTTGCCGCTTTCTGGGGAGAATTATTTTTCCCCGCCCTGGCCTTGCTCTTCCCCTGGCTTTTTTTACCGGCCATAATTCGCTCCTTTAAACATAAGCCTTCCCTGCCTTAAATGAGTCTGGCTGACAAAAAAATGACATCCCGCCTGTTTCAAAGATCTTTCAAGCGGATCAGGCCTCTTCCGCTTTGCCAACAGCCTCAATCGCCGCCAGCGTTATGGCGCGGATATCAAGGTGGACAGGACAATTGGTTATACATCTTCCGCAGCCACTACAGAGATAGGATCCCCAGTTGGATGGGAAAGTCCAGAATTTATGGGAAACCCTGTTTCTCATTCTCTGAGCTTTCAAAGCTCTGGGATTATGACCGCTTGCCTCCCTGGTGTACAGGGATGACATACAATTATCCCAACTTCTTATGCGCTTGCCTCCGCCCGGAGAATCCGGCTCGCCCTCATCGGTTATGTTAAAACAATAGCAGGTGGGACAAAAATAAGTACAGGCGCCGCAGGAAATACAGCGATCTGTCCATTTATACCAGAAATCCATATTGGAAAAGATTTGCGCGAGACTTGCCGCGGCATCCGCAAGCAGCGGCGCTGGCGTAAGGCTTGCCCAGGCTTTTTTCCGCACTTCAAGAGCTTCAGAAAACCTGTCCTTTCCATCTTCAAGGGAACTGTTATTTAATAATTCTTCGCCTTTAGGAGTTATGGACTGCAGGACATAACCGTCTTCAACCTCTGTCATGAGGATATCCGAACCCGCCGGAGAGGTGGGGCCGCCTCCAACCCAGTGACAGAAGCATGTTTCACAGCCGGTATTGCAGGTAAAGGCTATCACTGTCAGATTTTCACGTTTCGCCTTATAATAGGGATCCGCGTAAAGTCCCTTTAAATACGGCTTGTCCAGCATGTCAAAGCCTCTGGCGTCACATGGCCGGCAGCCAAAGACAATGACGGGCTTGGCCTCAATCTTTTCGACAAGTTCCGTATTCCAGTCATATGTGCCGTCGCCCTTGCGAACCTTGCGGTAAGTGAAAAGGGTTTCCGCTTGCGGAAGGACCGCGCTTTTGGGAGATAGAGTCGCCTTGGCAAGAATAATCGGATCGCCTTTTTTCCATGGCGCATAAACCAGGGCGGGCTTGTTGGCGGAGGGCCGTTCCGATGGTGCGAGCACCGTCTGGCCTTTTTGGGAGAGGGAGTCCAGAAAAGCGGGCAGACCGTCTTTTTTAACAAAACATATCTTGCTCATTTCCACTCCTTCTCATGAATATTCGGTTCTTCCGGTAAATAAGTATAAAGCGGGGGAGTAAGTGCGGAATTCATTCCGGATTTGTATCCGTCAAAAAGTTCGCGGACAGCCCGCGCAATCTGCTGGCGAAGGGAGAGAATGGGAATGCCTACCGGACAG
>CAYNKM010000258.1:0-3150 GCA_964397795.1 uncultured Desulfovibrio sp.
AGCAGCCAACTTATACGCCCCAGCAGGCTGGTTATGTGGACGCGGTGGAACTAAAATTAAAATGTCGGGAACTGGCTGATCAGATGCTGTCAACAGTACCCAACAACGCTCTGCAGGGCTATGTGGCCATGCCGACTTCTTTTGTGAATGAAAACGACACCAATGAGTCTTCTCCCCTGGGACGGCTTATGGCCGAGTCCATGTACTATGAATTTAACCAGCGTGGCTTTCCCACCCGGGAATACCGTCTGACAGGTAATATCAATGTCACAGGCGGCAATAATGACCTGGCTCTGGCGGCCAACCAGCTGGTATCCACAAAGGGTCAGAAATGGGCCGCCCTGCTTGTCGGCACCTATCAGGTCGAAAAAGACGCGACTTTTGTCAATGTCCGGCTTGTAAGGGCGTCTGACGGATTGGTATTGCGCACCGCCCAGCTTGTCCTGCCCAATACTCCCCTTGTGTTGCGCATGGCAAACGCCCCTGGATGGGCTTATCAGGACGGCAATGGAACTTGTCCCAGCCCGGGATCAATTCAGATTGTTCAGGGCATCTAGCCGGAGGAATTAATATGAAAAAGATTATTTTGTTATTCTTATGCCTGAGCCTGACCCTTATTCCGGCGGCCTATGCGGAAATTATCGGCGGCACGCCCATCGAGGGCAATCCTACCGTTGGAAGAGGTATTGACCTTAGCGTTGACTATCTCCTTCAGGCCCGTAAATACCGTGATGCCGGTCGCTATGAACTGGCCAGACAGTCTTATGCCCAGGCCATTTCCGTCTGCCGCAACAACGCCAATCTGAAAATTATCCGGCGCGAACTTGCTGGCGTTGAACTTCTGATTCGTACTATGCGTTGAGGCCATACATGAACCGTATTTTTGTAATTATTCTTGTGCTCGCGGCGCTGCTTTTTCCCCTTACCGCCGCTGCCGAAGGCAATGTTCCCGCTGCCGCGGCCAAAATAGGCAAACAGCTGGATGAACAGCTCATCCGCAAATATACCGGAAGCGGCACAACCTGGCAATCTGATAAATCCCTGCGCGAGACCCGAAGCAAAATAATGATAATGGGAACAACTTCGGCCAATATCAACAACCTGACAATGGCCTCCCCTCTTTCCAGACAGCTGACCGAGGAGATTTCCCGTTACCTGATGGGTCTTGGTTATAAATATGATGAGATCCGCAAGGGTCGCGATATTCGCTTTGACCCCCGCGTCGGGGAATTTATCCTGACTCGTGAAGTGCCCAAACTTGCTTCCACAACTGGCATTGGCCAGGCGATTCTTGCCGGTACATATGTCATGAGCGGAGAGGATGTGCGCTTTAATATGAGCCTCATCTGTACCAGCAGTAATGAGGTTCTGGCCAAGGCGACGGCCACCATTCCGATTACGCCGGATTTGCGGCCAATGCTTATCCAGAATTATGGCCCGAACAGCGGCATGACTCCCTCGGTCTATACAAGGCTTCAGTAGGGCGTCCCTGTCAAAATTGTAAAAAATTCTTTTGTATGTTACAAAAAACCTGTCTTTATGGCAGGTTTTTCTTTTTAACCTACTTACAGGATTTTATTCATGGCATTAAGCATAGGTATAGTCGGATTGCCCAATGTTGGAAAATCAACTCTTTTTAACGCCCTGACTCATGCCCAGAATGCCCAGGCAGCCAATTATCCCTTTTGCACAATCGAACCCAACAAGGCGACTGTGGCTGTTCCGGATGATCGGGTTGACGCCTTGAGCGAGAGGGAGAAACCCAAAAGCACCGTTTACGCGACCGTGGATTTTATAGATATTGCCGGCCTGGTCAAGGGCGCGAGCAAGGGAGAGGGCCTTGGCAATCAGTTTCTGGGAAACATCAGGGATTGCGCCGCGATTATTGAAGTCGTGCGCTGCTTTGAGGATGACAATATTTCCCATGTGGATGGCGATGTAAACCCAAAAAGGGATGTGGAAACCATCGAAACCGAACTCCTTCTTGCCGACATCCAGACAGTGGAAAAACGCCTGGAAAAGGTCTGCAAACTTGCCAAAGGCAACAAGGATCTGAAAATTGTCGCTGACAAACTTGAACAGCTTCTTGATCATTTAAATTCCGGACATGACGCCCGCTCTTTTGAACTTCCAGAAAACGAGGCCTTTTTGTCCGCCTGGAAAGAAATGGGCCTGCTTTCCGCAAAACCTGTGATATATTGCGCCAATGTTGATGAAAACTCTCTCAATGAAGTCAATGATCACGCCAAAGAACTTTCCCTTATCGCGAAAGACAGGAACGCCGGCTTCGCCATGATCTGCGCGAGGCTTGAGGAGGAGCTACAGGGACTGGAAAAAGCCGAGCAGGAAGAGCTTTTATCCTCCTACGGCGTGGAGAAAGGCGGACTGGAGAATATAATCCGCGCAGGTTATGACATTCTTGGCCTGGCAAGCTATTTTACAGCCGGGCCTGATGAAGTCCGCGCCTGGACAATCCGGAAAGGATGGAAGGCGCCAAAGGCTGCCGGCGTTATTCACACCGATTTTGAAAAGGGCTTCATACGCGCGGAAGTTATTTCCTATGGGGATTACATGAGCCATGAGAGCGAGACTGCCTGCCGTTCGGATGGCGTATTGAGGGTGGAAGGCAAGGAGTATGTTGTTCAGGATGGGGATGTGATTCACTTCCTCTTTAATGTTTAATTTATCGCGATAACCACGGTCATCCAGCTTTTCTGGACTCCGCTTAAGCCATCCCGCAACCTTTTTAGGGTTTCGCTATCCATTTATTCACAGAGTTGAAATAGTTTAAAAAAATTTCTTGTCATAAAATAAAAAATTTTGTATCCCATGCACAGCGTTTTGATTTTCAGTGCTTGACAAAATTTTTATGACAAGTACGATCTTTCCGTGTTGTTGCAAACAAAGGGAAAGGTTTTATTTTGAACACATTTGTGCAGGAGGAGAATATGAAGCGTTTTGCACTTGTCTTGGCCCTGGTAGTCGCGCTTGCCGCCAGTATTGGTTGCGCGAAGAAACAGACTGTTGAACCCGCTTATGACACTGGCGAAAATCAGGAAATGCGCGCCGCCATTCAGACCATTTCTGATTCCCGTGTTTATTTTGCCTTTAATAAATATAACATCGAAAGCCAGTATGACTCGGTGTTAT
>CAYNKM010000259.1:0-3138 GCA_964397795.1 uncultured Desulfovibrio sp.
GTCAACGCGTCTATGAAATCTTGAGGCATAGTTGGACTGCCTTTGGATAGAGTAATTAAATCGTCAAAAAGAATCGCATCCCGTCCATTGGGCAAAGTCACGTGCCTATCATAATGCTTACATAAATCTTTTGCGTCTGATACAGATTTAAAACCAAGTTTATGCGCGGCGTCTTCCAGGGAAAAATAATACTGTCCATTTTTAAGCGCATACTGAACTCCCTTGACTTGGCCTTCGATAATTTCATTAGTCCCGCTTTTGGAAGATACGGACCAATTAAATCCGGAATCCTTTTGACCTTTATCTCCTTTAAACACGTCTTTGGTCGTAGGCTGCTTTGATTGATTTTTTGAATCAGGCTGGATAATAGTTTTTACCTTGCCTCCTTGCCCGTTTTTACTTTTTTGATAGTTATTAACCCATAATCTGATTGTTACTGGGCTATAACCGTATTGTTTCCCCAACTCTTTTACAGTTTTCTCCTTACTTAAATACGCTTGAATAACCTTCATTCTCACTTCGTTAGATGAGTGCTGTCCCATATTTACCTCCAGTTTACCGGCTTATAACATCGTCAGACTGGTAATTGCGAAGTATGGCCAGCGCTTTATCCTTGGTTGGGATATGTCCAGCGCATCTGGAATTTTGCCTGGAATTTTCAGGACAGTATCCAAGCTGTTGGCAGTTAGGGCCAGCATTAACAAATAAGTCAGGAGCGACAGTTCTACATAAAGCAAGCATCTTGTTGGCCATATCCCGTATTTCTTCCTGCGCGTTCATACAGCAGCGAAGGCCAAAGAAATCATAAAGCGCGTGCGCGTTCATACCGATAATAGCGCGAAATTCAGTCGCTTGGGGCTTGAGATAACGGAGGTCTTCTTCTGGAACATCGAGACTTAAGCCTTTTTCATACCATTGTTCAATAATTGAGCAGATGTCTTCTGCAGAAAAATAATGGTGAGACCCATCAGCCAATAGAGCATTCACAGAAAAACCATCAAGAGTTTCAGGGTATGCCACTGAGAAAGTCCGTGCTCCTCCCAATTCTGATCTTCCAGATTTTATAAGATATGAGGCGTGACGTTTTCTTACAAGCTGGGTTTCACAAACCCGTGAATATCCTTCAACGCCAAATAGAAAATAATCAAATTCCAACGCTGCCCTATGGTTTGAAGCGAGAATTTTACTTAAGAGCTCGGGCGAGTAGGGGGATTCCATTATTTCTGTAACCGGCCGCACCGATCGTGTAAACCGCGCGGCAATATCCGCCCAGATTCTGCCTCCGCCCGCGATAAGATAAACTTTACCGTTTCCAACTGTTCTCTTTATCATGCTGATACCTTCCTTATATAAACCTATTGGATAAGCAATCTTGTCCGGTTTTATTAAAAAGTTTAGCCGCCACATCAAAAAAGATGTGGCGGCTTGCGTTGGATAAAGCTACATAGTAGGCTTTATGTCAGGCAGGCCCCATTAAGAGGGTTTGCGAGGAGGACGCCCTTGCAAGCATTTTTGAGATTGGGCGTGGACATCTGGCCTGTTGAGCAAATATGCGGCCAACATACTGATGCCCTGGCATAAGACAACCCAACATGTAGAAGAATCAACTAGACAATGCTCTGGCTGGCCCATCATTGTCTGCGCTTATTTGCGCCTTGGGGTAGTTCCCTTATCTACTGATGCTAAGTTGAGTGTCGCGCCTACTAATAGCTTTTCCGATGGCCACCGAGCTTTGGAAAAGCTTTTCTGCTATTCTCCAGATGACGGAGCTATTCTTCCATTGACAAAGTCCTGACAAAACCGAGCCTGCTGCAGGATTTTTTTGAGTACGAGAGCAGTATTCTCCTCTGGATTGCAGTCTCCATTGGTATCTATGTGACTTGACAAGATTATGTTATCGTTGCCATCGGCATAGTGAATATTCACTTCACTTTGGATTCTCACAGCCTCGAATGAGGAACACGACGCGTGTGTGCGTCCTGGAATAACAAGTTTGCGTGACATAAAATTTGCCTCTCCTATTATAATGTTTTTAAAAGCGCAGATTATTCACCCGTACTGCCAAAGCCACCACTTCCCCGTATTGTTTCCTCCAGCTCATCAACCTCGATAAATTCGGCTCTTGTGAAGGCCGACAAAACTCCCTGCGCGATGCGTGTGCCCTTGGGCAGAATTATAGTCGTAGAGCCAAGATTGCGCAGAATAATGCCAATTTCTCCACGATAGCCGGAATCAACCGTGCCTGGAGCATTGGCTACGATGAGAGGATATTTTAATGATATGCTAGAACGCGGCCTTATCTGTAACTCATGTCCTGCAGGAATTTCCATGGCCAATCCTGTAGGCGCGACAACGGCTGCAAACCCCGGAATTATCACCTCATGCAGCGCGTGAAAATCAAAACCGGCATCGCCCAGATTTTGATAAACTGGAATTTTGGCTTGATGATGCAGTTTTTTGATTTTTACCAATTTAAGCATTGTTTATCTCCAGAATTTTTTGCTCACGATTCGCGAGTATGATGCCAAATAATGGTTCTGTATATGCTTCACCGTCTTTAAGATATGGACCAAGTTTAGCATGCGTAATCAGACCCTTTATCTGAACAGGCAGATTGGTTTCCCTGCTCCATAACATTACAGGCAACTCACATTTTTTTACTTCCTGGAGGAACTCGCACATTTCAGAAAAATTCTGATGGGATGGCTCACCTCCGAGTAACCAAATAATGTCAACAAGTCCGTTTTTGTTCAGCTCCAGAACCTTGTTTTTTATATTTGGCCAAACTTTTTTCCAGGGTTCACCAATATCAAAATTCCACAACTCCGGATTATGACAACCAGGGCAGTGCGGTTCCTTGCATCCAGATATGTAAATTTCCAGAGCTTTATGTTTTAAATTTACTTCAGTTCCAGCAATACGCATTACTTATCCTCTTTCTTGTGGCTTATCTCTGACGTGGAGTAAAACTGCCTGTTTGGCCAGTCCTGTTCGCGGCGAACAGGATTCCAGTTTTTTACTGTGGTGAAAAAGCCGACAACCCGTGTTATCTGGGAATCCCAAACTTCTCCACACAACGGACATATTTCCGTGCCAACCCAGGTATGCTTTTGTTTACAACAGTTGAGGCGGTAATTT
>CAYNKM010000260.1:0-3123 GCA_964397795.1 uncultured Desulfovibrio sp.
TACCCTTTTAAATAGCTAATTAGGCAAACCAGAATTATTTTATATTATTTACGCCATATAAAAAGTAAAATGAAAAAAATATTGACAATTTTTGGAACCAGACCTGAAGCGATAAAAATGGCTCCCATAGTAAAGCTTCTGGCAGAAAATCCCAATTTTGAAAGCCAGGTATGTGTTACCGCGCAGCATCGTGAAATGCTTGATCAGGTACTGGAGCTTTTTGATATAACTCCCGATTTTGATCTTGATATTATGACAGGAGATCAAACGCTTTTCAGTCTGACGGGAAAGATCCTTTCAAGTTTGAATGAAATTTTTCAGTCCTGGAAACCAGATTTAATTCTGGTTCATGGAGACACGACCACTACCCTTGCTTCAAGTCTGGCCGCCTACTATGCGCAAATCAATATTGGCCATGTGGAAGCCGGATTGAGAACGGGCAACAAATACGCGCCTTTTCCCGAGGAAATAAATCGCAAACTGACTGGCGCAATGGCGGATTTGCATTTTGCCCCGACTGAAAAAGCCAGAAACAATCTTATCAGGGAAGGCATTCCAGATAATTTTATATTTGTGACCGGAAATTCGGTTATTGACGCCCTATTATTTATGAAGAACAAGATTGAGAATGACGCGTCTTTGCGGTCGACTCTGGAAAAACGCTTTCCATTTCTTGATAAGGATAAAAAACTTGTGCTGGTGACCGGGCATCGGCGTGAAAACTTTGGAGAGGGCTTTGAACATATATGTCAGGCCATTGAAGAAATAGCTTTACGGGATGACGTACAAATTGTATATCCGGTTCACATGAATCCCAATGTACAAAAGCCGGTCAGGAAAAGGCTTGGACATTTGCCCAACGTTTTTTTAATAGATCCCCTTGATTATGCCTCATTTATTTTTTTACTCAATTCATCCTACCTTGTATTGACAGATTCTGGCGGCATTCAGGAGGAGGCGCCAGCCCTCGGAAAGCCTGTGCTTGTCATGCGCGACTGCACAGAACGGCCAGAAGCGATTTCCGCCGGCACCGCGCTTTTAACAGGCACGGACAAAAATAAAATTGTCAGTGAAACTGTAAGACTTCTGGACGACAAGTCCGCATATAATACCATGTCCGTGGCAGCCAATCCTTATGGGAATGGCGAAGCTGCGAAAAAGATTATCCGTATTCTGGAACAGCAAAAGGATTAATAATATGACTTCACAAAAATGTGTTATATTCGGACTCGGTTACATAGGTCTGCCAACCGCGGTTTTATTGGCAAACCACAATATAAGTGTAACCGGAGTGGATATTAATGATAAGGTTGTTGATTCCGTAAACGCCGGTAAAATGCATATAATAGAGCCAGGTCTTAATGTATTGTTGAAAGAGGCGGTTAATAATGGCCGGCTCAAGGCCTCCAAATCTCCAGAAAGCGCCGATGTTTTTATCATCTCTGTCCCCACGCCTTTTAAGGGAGAACATGAGCCCGATTTAAGTTATATTAAAAATGCCTGCTCAATGCTTGCCCCTGTTCTGAAAAAAGGCGATCTTATAATTCTTGAATCCACCTCTCCTGTAGGAACAACGGAAAAAATCGCTGAATGGCTTGCACAGGACAGGCCAGATCTGACTTTTCCCCAGAAAGCTGGGGAAGATGCGGATATTCAGCTTGCCCACTGTCCTGAAAGGGTTCTTCCTGGAAAAATTATCAAGGAAATTGTGGAAAATGATCGTATTATAGGTGGAATGACCAAAAAATCTGCCCAAATGGCGTCCGATTTTTATAAAACTTTTGTAAAAGGCAAAATTATTCAAACCAATGCCCGTACCGCGGAAATGTCAAAATTGACAGAAAACAGTTTCAGGGATGTCAACATTGCCTTTGCAAATGAATTATCTGTTATCTGTGACAAACTTGATATTGATGTCTGGGAACTTATCAGCCTGGCCAACCTTCACCCCCGCGTAAATATTCTCAAGCCTGGCTGCGGCGTTGGTGGTCATTGTATAGCAGTGGATCCCTGGTTTATTGTGGATGCAAATCCTGGGGAAGCCAGGCTTATCGCGACAGCCAGAAAAGTAAATGATGAAAAACCTGAATTTGTCGTAAAAAAGATAGAAGAAAGTATGCGCGAACTTAATCAGGCCGGCAAATCTCCTGATAAGATTAAGATAGCCTGTCTGGGTTTATCGTACAAACCTGACATTGATGACTTGCGGGAAAGTCCGGCCATTAAAATCGTCAAAAAACTCGCATCCCTATATCCTGGGCAAATAATCTTTGCAGAACCAAACATTTCAAAATCCCCCAAAGAACTTTCCAGGGCGGACGCGGCCTTTGTTTCCGCTGATGATACCCTCAAGGCGGACATAATTGTGAAACTTGTTCCTCATACCGCGTTTTCTGATCTCAAAATTCCCGAAAATGCCGTTTTCCTGGATTTTACCGGATCTTCCTCTTCATCAAATTAATAAATTTGTACCTGCCTGTCGAAAACAGATATATCTGAACTTCCATATCAATTGAGTTTAAGGAAAATGACTTTCTGATGAAAAAAAAAGCTCCGCTTGCCATAACCAGTACAAATAATAATCGTCTTGCCCTGAATTACGATCTTGTAAGTCAATTATATGCAGATTTACGCGAGTCTCAGGAAAGATGCAAATATATGGAATCCATATCTGACAGGAAGAGTCAGATTATTGAGGATTTAATTAACAAGCTTGCAAGCGCCACCGCCGAACTTGAAGCCCATAAAGCGGAATCGGCAGTTTTAAAAGAGCATCATTCCAGACAGGATGAAGAAAACAGAAATCTTAATAAACAGGTACAAACTCTCATACAGAACAACAATACATTATTAAGGCATAAAACGGAGCTGGAAGACAAACTTGAAAAGATAAAGGGGTTTCATTTTTATAAGGTTGGCCAGTATGTGGTTGAGGCAAAAAAGAAGTGGGGCTCGATTTTTGGAGGAGCGATAGGAACATGGAAATATTACCAATCCTGTAAAAATCAACCTATTGCTGTTAAGGCCAGCTCTCCTCCCGACTCCCAGGCAGGCGATCTATTATTGGCCAGAAATTTGAAGAAAGAAGATGTGTATGGACAACGCTAATATTAGAAATTTTTG
>CAYNKM010000261.1:0-3113 GCA_964397795.1 uncultured Desulfovibrio sp.
TTATTGCAGTAATTATAAACGCGATGAGTGAAATAAGAGAACATGCCCAGGAGCAGGCCAGACAAGCCACTCTTGCAGCTGAAAAGGAACTGGACAAACTTTATCTTCGTCTTGAGGATATTGGCAATGAGATAAAGGAAATTTCATTTCATCTTAAAAATAAAAATTAAAATGGATTCCATCTCAGATTGTTACTGCATATAGGCAATAACAAGATAAATAATGATGGCAATAAAGGCCGTTTGAGCAAGGTTGGTAGTTATTACCCATTTTATTATGGAACGTTCAGTCCCAGTATATTTTTTAAGTAATTCCAGTTTGGAATATTCCAGTTTTTCCTGTAGCATATTCATTTCGGCCTTTGTCGCCAGCCCGGCCTGTTTTTTTTCATTGTAAAATTTAAACGCTTCTTGCAGGGCAAAGGCTTGAGCTTCCGCTTCTTTTCTGCTTATTCCGGATTCCTCCAGAGTGCGCACATATGCCAGACTGTCAAAAAAAACCTTATCCATCAGGAAATCCCTTTATTTGATATTTCAAATTAATTTGCCGTTTTTTTCTTATATCTCTGACTTACATATTCCACTGCTGAATCAAAGAGATCGGAATAATTTACAATATCCGGATTATTTGCCGCTTTCTTCATCCCGAAGAGTTGTCTGGGGACGCCGGCTTCTTCCGCCAGACGTCTTGCAACGGGGCGGTCATAGGTAGTGTTTAATGTCCAGGGTTGCATTTCCGAAGCCGCATTTAGTTTTTTAAGAAAATATGGATAATATGCGCCAAAGGCTGGCACAGGAATCAGGCAATAACCGCTTCTTAAGCGAAATTCCATACGGGACTTCATATAGGGAAGATGATGGGCCAGACCTGAGCCATTTCCTTCTTTTGACCAGCACCCATCACCATATAGACCTGAAAAAACCATTTTATTGGAAATGACTGGCTCCATTTCCTTAAAAACCAGATTATCGCCAATTCCGGCAGTGGCCATGAATTCAAGATAAGGAAAATTTTCTTTGGAAAGGGCGGCCCGGAGGACATTAACTTTGGATCCCAGAGGACTGGCGACCTTGAAACAGTTCATCCCAAGCGTTTTCGCAATCTCTTCACCGCAGTCATTATGTCCCGAAACAGTCACATCCAGAGTCACCGCGTCTTTTACGCCGCATTGGGAAGAAATGGCAGATGTCGCGCAGGAATCATATCCTGTAGAAAGCATACTGATAGAGCCAAAAGGATTTTTTCTGGCCTTGTCCAAGCCATTGGCCAACAGGGTGGAGATTTTTTGAGATAGAAATGTTCTATAATCCGAAAAATTTTTTATATTTAGTTTGGGCGGTATCCGCATCAAAAATCTTATATTGCCTTTCCCGTCAACCATAAAGTTATGGTACATCATTCTATACATGGTTAGATTATCCGTTTTTGCGATAAGCGGATTCCCCAGGTCAGGCCCCAGTGCGGAATGTTCATTGGTTGATTTATTGAGATTGGCCGCGAAATTTTTATAAAATTCACTTTGCAGGGAAATTCCTGCCCTGGCAAAAATGAAATTAAAAGAATTGGAGACCCAGCTTATGGACTTTGTGGAGTCATGGAGAACAAAAAGAAAATCTGTACATAATTTGGGTGGAACAAAAATACATCTTTCTTTCAGACAAGCCCCGCTTCCATAAAAATGGTCAGAGTCGTCAAATTTACCGTCCTTGAAATCACCATCCCAAACCCCTTCGACAATAAAATCAGGGCTACATTCTACGCCGGGGCCAGTATGGAAGGTATAAATTCCATTCCTGATTTCACAGAGCCAGGAAAGTCTGGGCAGGTTTTCTTCCATTTTAACAATATATTCTGATGCTGGCTCAACTTCGTCATTGAAGGCTTGCATTTGCAGGGACTGGAAAATTTTTGTGGCTGCCGAGCATTGTTCCCAGGTTGTGCCGTTATTATATAAACTAAAGACCGAATTAAATTCTGATTGTGTAAGCTGGGGCGCCATAGTTCTATTGATCAATTTATTAAATTTGTTTACGGTTATTTTATCCGGTAATTTCCAAGAAGCGGCCAGTCAGGGATCCTATTTCGGGAAACCTTGAGCGGCCGTGGAGACTGGCCGCGTTTAAACTGATTTTGAAAAACTCTTTTTCTGATTTCATTTTTATTATCATCTACCATCTGTCCCCTGATAATTTCCAAAAGAACCGGATCCAAAGCGTCATAGGGAGGCAGGGAATCGGTATCTTTCTGATTGGGACGAAGCTCCGCGCTGGGGGCTTTTTGCAGGATTGAGACAGGGATAACAGGCCAGCCATTTTTCTTGTTATACCATTCAGCCAGTTCATAAATTCTGCTTTTGAATATATCTCCCAAAACACTTATTGCCCCTGCCGTATCTCCATACAGAGTGCTATAGCCCATTAAACTTTCGCTTTTGTTGCCCGTATTCAGGACAAGCCCACCGCAGCGGTTGGCAATCGCCATAAGCAATAGACTCCTTATACGTGGCTGCAAATTTTCCTGGGTCAAATCCTCCTTTTGCGCGGGCAACTGGGAAAAAACCGGATTAAGGGCCGTGTTACAGGTCTCCATTATTTTTTCAATGGCAATATTAAAAACCTTAATGCCCAGGTTTTTACATAACAAAATTGAATCCGCAATAGAGCCCTCGCTGGAAAAAGGGGATGGAAGCATGACGGTCATAACTTTATCCGCGCCCATAGCGTCTCTTGCCAGGCAGGTTACCAGAGCGGAATCCATTCCGCCGGAAAGCCCAATTATTACTTTATTTGCTCCCGATTTATATACATAATCTTTTATGCCCGTACAAAGCGCCTGCCATTGGGCTTCGTCCAGGTCCGGGAACGGAGCTTTTGAATTAGTAGAATAAGAGGTATCAAAAAACAGGATATCTTCCTTAAATGCTTCGGCTCTGCCTGATATTTTTCCTTCCGGATTGATAACAAAGCTTGCCCCTGCATAAACAAGATCCCCATAGCCTCCTGTCAGATTGGGTTGGAGTACCCAGGCGCCTTTTTCCTTTGCCAGAATAGAGGCACTTTTTTCCTTTTCTTCCTGCCTGTGATATACTTTTTATAAATTTTCATCTAACCAAC
>CAYNKM010000262.1:0-3109 GCA_964397795.1 uncultured Desulfovibrio sp.
AAACAAGGTATTGTACAAGCTCAGCTTGCTCTAGGTGATTGTTACTGGGCAGGTATAGGAATTGATAAGAATCCTACAAAAGCATTTGAAGAGTATTTAAAAGATGCTAAACAAGGTAATGCACAAGCTCAGCTTGCGCTAGGTTCTTGTTACGAGGAAGGTATAGGAATAGATAAGAATCCTACAAAAGCGGTGGAGTGGTATCAAAAAGCTGCTGACCAAGGTAATGCAGTAGCCCAGAATAATCTAGGTTTTTGTTATAAGGAAGGTATAGGAATAGATAAGAACCCTACAAAAGCTGTGGAGTGGATTCAAAAAGCTGCTGAACAGGGTTTGGCACAAGCCCAGAAAAATCTAGGTTTTAGTTACCAGTATGGTATAGGGATTGATAGGAACCCTATAAAAGCTGTGGAATGGTATCAAAAAGCTGCTGAACAAGGTTTTGAGGAAGCCCAACTTTCTTTGGGAACTATGTATGCAAAAGGTGAAGGTGTATCGAAAAACATGCAATTAGCTCGCAAGTGGTGGCAAAAAGCAGCTGAAAAAGGAAATAAAATTGCAAAGGAAAATTTGGAAGCTACGAAAAATATGTAATATTCACCCCACTCCCTTTCGGGGTGGGTTTTTTTTACTTAAATTTCCTGCTTAAACTCATGCAATGTGCGTATGAAATTCTTTAAAGCCAAAGGCTCTTTTTTGCACCGCTCAAGCATGTTTCTCTGTTCCTCGTATTGCTTAACCGTGATTTTATCGGTGGTATTGCCATATTCGGAGTGCAGATATTGCCTGTAACAGGGCAATAAATCTTCCAGTCCAAGATCAATGAGCATTTTGTTCAAAGGGATCGATTATTTATGTCAGGCATTTTGTCTGACTTTGCAAACGAGCTTCCATTTCCAGATTTTATAATATTTTTGTTATATGATGCGGTGTTGCCATTATCATCCTCGAGGAAATGCCGCCATTGAAACCTTTCTCATGGAAGAAAAGCTGATTTCAACGGAGATAAAAAAGAACAGGGTCGCAAGGTTATTACATATTCTCTACAAGCATAATTAGCTCCATCGGGCAGGATGATTAGACACATTCTGTCTTGGCCTTCCTTATCGTGGAAATCACATGGCGCAATTATATTCTCATTGAATGGCACTTTTGTCTTGCAAACTGACCCCGTATGGAAAATAGCTTAACAGATAAAGACAAGGAAAAAAAGCGAAAGAATCGAAACCGAAGACCAAGACGGCCAAAAATTATTTTTACTATGCATGATATCTTTCAGTTGTGGAAATTGAGAAAAATTGCACTTTAACTTTATTTCATAATATAGCCTAAAGCCTGTTGATCTTGGGAAAGGTTATGGCTAGGGCTTGTATTGGTGCACATACGCTGTTGCTAAAGTGTGAACATATTGTGCACGCTGAAGTGCAGGCAATGAAAGCATAGCAGCATATTAAAAAATCTCCTTATACCATAAAGGGAAAAGCATGGCGTATTTCTTTGCCGCGTTCAACGCTGAACCTAAAAAATCCCTTGTATGACCAAGGATGTATGACCAAATAATAAGGGGTTAAGCAATTAAGCCTAACCCCTTGAAATATTTGGTGGGCAGTGCAGGACTTGAACCTGCGGCCACCGCCTTGTAAGGGAGTTTATTTATTATATAACCACCTTATTTCATTAACAATTTTGGCGTGCAATGTGTTCTTAATGTGTGCAAAAAGGCTTTATTTTTCATTGATGCCATGTGTGCAAAAATGTGTGCACACTGGTTTGTCCCGCCCCCTTTCACCCTTTTTATACCTTCCTAAAATCTGAATACGTCTCTCCAAAACAAGGCCCCAGCCACCCCTTTTTTATCGAGAATAGGAAGATGTGATTTTTGGCAATCAACACTATAAAAGCCTTCACATGCCAGCATTCCCTTTTTATCGCAGAATCTTTCAAGCACAAGTCTTATTTCTAGTGGCGTAAGTTCCATATCAGAACAACATTCACGAATAAAACTTTTGGCAACGGAATCGCATAAATAATCAAGAAACCATTTTCTTGATGCCATATTTTTTAATCATTTCCAAAAATTCAGAAGGATCAACTTCTACTATTTTTTTGCCATTAACAATATCTTTATAGAGATTCAGTATTGACCACTCGGCAAGTAACTCCTCAAGTTCTTTTTCAGATGAGCAAGAAGCGATCTGCTTAATCCTTTGAGCGGTTTGTATCATAATTGCCTGTTTATACTGAATAGTTGCGTATTTAAATAATTCTGTGAATTGTCCGGCTGTTAATTCAATAGGCTCTCCCAGACCTTCTGAATTTTTCGGGAATACAGTTACAGTAGTTTCTCCCGCGTTTACCAAAGCCATGTTTTCAACAAAGTTCTCTTGATCAAATAAATCATAGGTAAAAAACCATTCCTGATCATCAAACTCATATTCAAAACCCAGGCAGATAGTCTCCTGCGCTCTTTGAGAAACGGCTTCCTTTGCGGATGAAAGAAGAAGTGCAGAAATTCGGCTTCTGGAAAACAGGGAGAAGGATGTTGCGGCTTTACCTGTAGCCGCTGAAATACGGGAGCGCACCCAGGTTGTACTTGCCACATGGTTAGTATTAGAGGTGGCATCAGGAGTAGGACAGAAGGCGTAGGGATTGCCTGTTTGGTTTATATCTACACCCAAAGATCCAGTCGATTTATTGACGTTGCGGTAAACAGTTATATAAAATCTTTGCAGGTTGGTTGTTAAATGCGCTAAAGATATTGCGGCAGCTAAAATCCCATTCTTATCCGTAAAGGGAATCGTATAATAAAGGTTTGCAGATGGAACCTTATCAATCTCATTATCATCACCTTGAATATTTAGAAAATAGCCACTACCCCGTAAAATTTTATTATAGCCAGTTATAGTCTGATTATCAGACTTGGTTAAATAGTTTGATAAACTGGGATTCACTTGCGCTCCTGACGCAATGCCATCTAACTTTTTCTTATCAGCGGCGGACATCAGGCCGTTGGCAGACTGTGTGGCGGCACTATAAGTCGTATTATAATCCGTGCTGCTTATTGTTATGTTTCCGCTTGCATCGCTTATTACACTTGTCGCTCCAGATC
>CAYNKM010000263.1:0-3105 GCA_964397795.1 uncultured Desulfovibrio sp.
CGCAAGGCGACATTAAGACTTCTTATTCCTGACCCTACGGGAGTTCCCAATGGACCTTTCATGGCCAGACTCGCGCTGGTGAGGGCATTGAAAGTTTCTTCCGGCAAATGAGAACCGGTTTCCTGAAAGGCTTTTTCGCCAGCCAAAAGCTCCCGCCATTCCAGTTTTGTATCGGAATCCATCGCCAGGGCGGCGTCTATAACCGGCTGGGCGGCAGCCCATATTTCCGGACCAATACCATCTCCTTTAATAAAATATACAATATGATTCATCAGTCATCACCTTCGGGAAGATTGGTCTGGGCTTCCTGCTTGAGAGCCGCCGCGCGTTTAAGCAATTCTTCAAGCTGAATATCCCCGCTCACAACCCCTATGATACGATCATTTTGATCCGTTACAGCGCTGGAAACCGTAATTACCAGTTTGGAGGTAAAATGCGACTGATATACGTCCATAATATGCATGTCGCCGGTTTTCATGGGCATCTTGAACCATTCGCGCCCGGAAAAATCAAAGCCTTCGGCCAGGGCCGCATATTTATCCGCATATTCGGAATTGGCAATCGCCCTGCAGCGCATACTTCCTTTCGCATCCGTAAGGCAGCAGAACTGAATAAAGGGATATTCGCCAACAAAGGCATCCAGAACTGTGCATGCCTCGTCGCCCAGAAGCAAAGGATTCTGGGACAGGCGGAGAAACAGGTGAGCGGCCAGCTCGCCCGCCAGAAGTTTCATCCTGTCAAAATCGGTGGCAAAAAGTTCCGGCATGAATCTTTGAACCAGCGCTTCCATCTCCTGATGGGAGAAACTGGTGGTGCGGGCTGTAATTTCATAGGTCCGCATGATTTCCTCATAAATCTGGCCTACAGCCGGATGTTTTTTGGAAACCTGTCTTTCTTTCGGCAATTTAAGGCTTGTATTTATCCAGTAAGCGACTCCCGCCCTGCCAGTCTTGTCTGTGATGATTATAGGCACGGGGCGCCCAAGAATGCGGCTTGTATCAAAGATGTTATAAATTTCTTCATTCTTTGCAAGGCCATCTACGTGAACGCCCGCGCTTGTGGCGTTAAAATCCCTTCCAACAAAAGGATAATTGGGAGGAATATCGTATTGAAGTTCCCTTGCAAAAAAATCGGAAACATCGGAAAGGACGGTCGTGTCCGCAGCCGCGTCATCTCCGGTTAATGAAATATATTCGACAAGGAGGGCTTCAAGCGGAGTATTGCCGGTACGTTCTCCGAAACCAAACAGGGTGGAGTTTACGGCTGAACAGCCATAAAGCCATGCGGTGACGCCATTTGCCAGGGCAAGGTGAAAATCATTGTGTCCATGCCATTCAAGCCATTGGCCGGGGACTCCCGCTTCGTCAATAAACAGGCGGACAATCTTCTGGACAGATCTGGGCAGGGCGGCGCCTGTCCAGGGAACGCCAAAACCCATCGTGTCACAAAGACGTATTTTAACGGGCATTCCGCTCTGTCTGGCCAGCTCCATAAGCTTTTGGGCAAACGGCAGACAAAAACCATAAATATCTGCCCTGGTCACGTCTTCAAAGTGGCAGCGGGGAATGATTCCCCACTCAAGTGCCTGGCTGACCAGATCAAGATACATATCCATTGCCTGTTGCCTGGTTTTACCCAGCTTTAAAAAAATATGATAATCGGATACGCTTGTAAGCATTCCTGTTTCATCAAATTCCATATCCCGCGCAAGCTTCAAATCTTCCCTGGTAGCCCTTATCCATGAAGTAATCCTGGGAAAACGGTAGCCCCTCGCCCTGCATACCTCCACGCACTTGCGATCCCCCGGGGAATAGATGAAAAACTCCGATGCCTGCACAAGCCCGCTTTTTCCTCCCAACTTATGGAGAAAATCAAACATTTGCGCTACCTGACGGACAGTATAGGGAGGTCTGGCCTGCTGGCCGTCCCGAAATGTCGTATCTGTTATATGCATCTGTTCCGCCGGCCTTGGCGCAAGCATTACGTCGTCAAAAGTGGTCCGGCATATATTTGCGTAAGGAAAAAGATCCCGATAAAGTTGAGCTTTTTCCGGTTCATGCAGGGAGAGAATCCTGTCTCCCCCCGACTGACGAATAATTCCCATATTTAATCTCCAGCCCTTGCCAGTTTTTTGCGCATAATTTTATACTTTTCTGATTTTCTAGTAAAGAAGGCCAGATACCAGGTCTTGATAAAACCCTTGGCCTGTTCCCTTATTCCAGGATATATTTTTGTATTCAAGACCCTTGCGCATGAAGGATTTTTTAATAATTCATCTTTTCAAAAGCGAAAGAGCGTCCAATTATAAAGATTATGGGTCATTTGGAGACATGGGCGAATGGGGACGATTTTGAATACGGTGCCGGAATTTCTCCCGCTTTACGGTTAATGCAACCTTCCTTGACCACAAAAATAAATGAGTTTATTATTTTGTGCCTGACACGGCCATTTACAAAAACTTTTGTTAAGCAAATATAAATATTTATCTTGATAAATTTTAATATCCTGTTTTGAGTATAAACAGCTTTATATTATAAGGATCAATGCATGAATTGGGATTGGGACAAACTTCAGGAAAAACGCCAACGCCAGCAGAATGTCAGACGCAGGCCGGAACCGGAACCAGAACCTGATGAAGATGGAGATGAAGTTGAGGCTGGCCGGCAGAAACCACGGAATCATAGATTTCTTCTGGATGAAGAGAGAAAGCAGAGGGGCGGACCCGGGAGCAATCCTTTCCTGAAACTTCCGAATTTCGGCAAATTCAGCGGTAAAGTAATTGTCCTTGGATTATGCGCGTTATTTGTCATCTGGCTTCTTACCGGAATTTACATTGTCAATCCGGATGAGCAGGGGGTTGTCCTGCGTTTTGGCAAATATGACAGAACTGTTGATCCAGGGCCGCATTATGCCCTCCCCGAGCCCATAGAAAAAGTTTACAAGCCGCAAGTCACCCAGGTTTTGAGAAGTGAGGTAGGTTTTCGTTCCGTAGGCCAGTCTTCAACATTTCAGCAGGGTCAGGTGAGGACTGTGGCCGAAGAGGCTTCCATGCTTACAGGGGATGAAAATATTGTAAATGTTCAATTCAGCGTACAATATAAAATA
>CAYNKM010000264.1:0-3103 GCA_964397795.1 uncultured Desulfovibrio sp.
ATCGTTCCATCCTGATTTTCTTGCTGCTCTCTTGGGCGGGAATCCGCCAGTCGGACTGGCCGCACAGGTTTTTTATTTGCCGGCTGCATACCCAGAATATCCCGCGCGGATTCCTGCAGGTGGGCGCGACGGGCGCGTATCTTGGCCTTTCTGGCCAGAACAATACCAAAAATGCCGGATTTCGCATCCTGAATTATTTCTATCTCAAGATTTTCACGAGGGGCATTGAAATATGCGCAGGCGGAATTGATACATTCGTCAAGATCTTTTGCCTGAAACTCTTTAAAATTATCCATTTATTTTCCTCATATATTTCATAATATATTTCATAGAGATTTCGCGGTGGTTTAAAGTGGCCGGCAAGAGCTATTTTCTGTTTGCCGGATTTTGTTTTCTGCCCGCTTTTCCCTTCTTGGGCGTCGCCCTGGCCTCTATTACCTTGCCGTCGGCGTCGTTTCCGGTGTCCGGCTGCGGATTCACGGGTTTGATTCTTATTTTTTTCGCGCGTTTCATACCCAGCCACTGCTGGAAAATGGAAAGAATGTTATTGACCAGCCAGTAAAGGACAAGTCCGGACGGGAAGTTTAGAAAAAGCACGGTAAAGATGAGCGGCAGAAAGAGCATCACTTTCTGCTGGATCGGATCGGCAGGGGCGGGACTCAGTTTTTGCTGTAAAAACATGGTGAGTCCCATGACGATGGGCGTAATGTACAGGGGATCCTTGGCTGAAAGATCGGCAAGCCAGATTACGTCCGTGCCCGGAAAATAGGTCAGAAAGGAGGCATGCCGCAGCGCCAGGGACGACAACAGCGCCTGATACAGGCCAAAAAATACCGGCATCTGCACCAGGATGGGAACGCAGCCGCTGGCCGGATTAACGCCATATGTCTTGTAGAGGCCCATTACCTCCTTGTTCATCTTCTCCTTGTCATCCTTGTACTTTTCCCGAATCGCCAGCATCATCGGCTGAAGCTGCTTCATTTTTTCCATTGAAGAGTAGCTTTTGGCGGTAAGCGGCCAGAAAAGGATTTTTATAAGAATGGTCAGGAGGATGATGGCTATGCCCCAGTTGTGGACGAAGGAGTGAAAAAATTCCAGCAGGTAAATAAGCGCCCGTCCTATCCAGCTGAACCAGCCAAGATCGATGCTCTTCGCGAGCTGATCGGATACTGCATCGAGCATGGCGCGTTCTTTTGGCCCAATCCAGTAGGACACCTCCAGTTCCTGCGACTGGCCGGGATTTAAGAGAAACTCCGTATTTTCAAGAGAGGTGCGGTAAATGCCGTTCACCAGCCTGCCTTTTACAGTCTTGTCGTCAGGATTGGCGGGCATGGCGGCGGAGAGGAAATAGGTGCTCATGGGACCGGCCCAATAGACCTTTCCCGAGACCTGCACGCCGGATTTTTCCAGGTCCTTTTCTGAACTTTCAGTGTCCAGACTGCCGTTCAGATCCCAGGCTATGCGCAGGGAATCATACTGGCCGCCTGAGGAAAGGTTTTTATCCATGGCGCAGGTCCAGGCGAGGCGTGCCGTCCGCGCCTGTTCTCCGGCGTTGGTGACGGTTATTTTCTCCCTTATCAGATAAGTGTCAGGATTGATGGTAAAAGTGCGGTTAATCCGCAAATTGTCCGTCAGTCCCGTGATGGTAAAGCTCTGGCTTTCAGATGTGACGGAAAGGGTTTGCGCCTCGTCCGCGAAGGCCCATTGTCCCGTGCTCCATGAAGGCTGGCTGTTTATGACAAGCCCCAGGGGGGCAAAGGCGGCCGCCTTGTCATTTACCATATTCACCAGGGGGGAGTCCGGCTCAATGCCGGCGCGGTATTTTTGCAGGATAAAGGAGCGCAGATAAGCGCCGCCGGTGTAGAAAACAGCCTTGTAAAGGGGAGTTTCAACAGTAAAATCCCTGCCGGGCGCCGGCGTGAAGGCGGGAAGCGGGGGAGACTCTTCCGCTGGCGCTTGAACAGGTGGGGGAGGAGTCCTGTTTTCACCGGCTGATTCGGCAGGGGGTTTTGGGGGCTGAACCCAGCCCATATATTCCGCCAGATAGCCCCAGCCGAAAAGCACAATCAGGGAGAGGGTTATTGCCAGGATCAGGTTTTTATTGTCATACATCAGAAATCAAATTCCTTTTTTGGTTGAGCGGGGGACAGGGTCATATCCGCTTCCTCCCCAGGGATGGCAGCGCGCCAGGCGTTTTAGCGCGAGCCAGCCGCCTTTTAGCAGGCCGTGCAGAAGAATGGCTTCCAGCGCGTAGGCGGAGCAGCTTGGGTAAAAGCGGCATGCCGGAGGAAGAACAGGGGAGATGAACAGGCGATAAAAACGGATGGGCGCGACCAGGAGGTTACGCCAGATCTGTGTTATTCGGGCAGGGAGCATTGATCGATTTGGCTTAATACTGGATATAGTTCGGCCTGGGTATCCTGGAGGCGCAAACCGGGCGCGTTTTTTTTGGCGATAGCCAGAATCTGGACGCCTTCAAGGGCATATGGACAGAGCCGGAAACATTCCCGCAGGACACGTTTTATCCGGTTACGGGTGACGGCGTTTCCCACCTTGCGGGAAACCGTAATCCCGAATCTTTGCGTATCTCCCGCCGAAGCGTAGAGGATAAAACGGTTGCTTTGATATTTCCGGCCGCGTGACTGAAGTTCCAGAAAATTCTTGCGCTTGCGAATCCGCCTCTCACGAGGCCAGGTATGGGCCTTTTCCAAAAGCTATTTGGGAGCCAGACGTTTGCGTCCCTTGCGGCGGCGGCGATTGATGATGGCGCGGCCCCCCGGAGTGGCCATACGCGAAAGGAAACCGTGAGTGCGTTTACGTCTGATTACGCTTGGCTGATAAGTTCTTTTCACTTTAAATACCTCATTGACCGCTTTTTGCGAATTTCCGTATTGTCCGGACATGCGGCATTGCCGGAACATTGGATTTGCTTAAAGAAAATTTTTTTTACACGTCCAGCCTTGAGTCGTCAAGTGAGAAAACCATAAGTTTAACTGTCCCAATTATTAATATCCTTTAATACTATTTGAAGGATTTTTCATTTAAGGGTGAAAAGCGTTGGCAATAAAATAACGGCGTTGTTTGATGACATGGGAGTAAAAGA
>CAYNKM010000265.1:0-3090 GCA_964397795.1 uncultured Desulfovibrio sp.
TTTTTAGGGGTTTATTCGGATCGGATAGGGCCGGGAGGACCGCTCACCGCAAGCAACTCTCCAAGATGCTTGCGTACAAGCCTGACTTCCTGTGGATCAACGGGAGGCATATCAGCTGGTCGCGTTCCCTTGTAATCGTTTCCTTCTTCCACAATAACAAGGCCGGCGGCCAACCGTCCCATAATGCAAAAGAAACGGGGAGGATCAAAATTCTGACTTGCTATCCATTTGGCGGCATTGTCTGAATATAAAAAATCCGGCTGGCCATTAATTGAAACTACGGGATGGGCTTCTTCGCCATTCTTCCTGGCCCAGATACGAAAACGAGGCAGAATTTCAATAAAGGATGAAACTTCCTTTTCTGTTACAGGAGGCTGGTTAGCGTACACGGTATTGCTTCTGGAAACTGGAACGGGAGAATTTTCCTTTGTTGACGCACGCCGTGTTTTCCCCTTATCCGGAACAACAGATTTAAAGGGGATATTAAGTGAAGAAGCGTTATTATCTTTCAGGGGCACCCATCCCTTGTCTCTGGCCAGAGATGAGTCAGTCCATATCAGTAAGGCAGAGAAGAACAGGGTATAAACCAAAAGCAAATATCGCATATCTGTATTTACCTTACTTCTCCTGAAAAGGATTGAGAGCTTTTAATCAATATTTAACAGCGCTGAATTGGGAAAGTTTTCCTATATCGTGATAGGATTCAATATATCTTATTGTCCCTGTCTTGCCGCGTATAACCATTGAATGGGTAATGGTGCGTTTGCCGCTATAACGCACTCCCCTTAAAAAGTTTCCGCCCGAAATCCCCGTGCCGGCAAAAAAACAGTCATTGCTTTTTACCAGCTGATTAACCGTCAATATCTGATTTAAATTAATTCCAGCTTTAATAATGGCCTCTTTTTCAGCGGGAGACTGGGGATCCAGCCTGGCAAGCATCTGGCCATCCATGCCTTTTATGGCACAGGCGGATATTACGCCTTCTGGAGTGCCACCTGTGCCCATCATGACATCCACTTCAGAGCGGGGGTCAACCGCCATGAGAGCGCCTATGACATCCCCATCTGTCTGTAGCTGAATACGCGCGCCAGCATCCCGTATTTCTTCAATTAATTTTTTATGACGCGGCTTGTCCAGAACAAAAATCACCAAATCCTCAATATTTTTATCTAGAGCGTTTGCGATATTCGCAAGATTTTCTTTTACAGGAGCGTCAAGATTTATAACATTTGCGGCCGCCGCGGGAACAACCAGTTTTTGCATGTAATAGCTTGGGCCGGGATTAAACATGCTTCCCGCCGGCGCGACAGCCACTACAGATATGGCATTGGGCCGACCATAGGCAAGCAGACTGGTGCCTTCCACTGGATCAACCGCCACGTCCAGTTCCGGGCCGTTCCCCAATCCAAGTTTTTCGCCATTATAGAGCATGGGAGCATGATCTTTTTCTCCCTCCCCTATTATAACCGTACCGGAAATATGCAAGCTGCCAAAACCAACCCTCATTGCGTCCACTGCGGCGCCGTCTCCGGCTTCCTTGTTTCCCCTGCCCAGCCAGCGGGCAGAGGCAAGCGCGGCAGCTTCCGTGACGCGGACAAGATCGAGGGCCAAATTTTTTTCGGGTGCTTCCGCCATTCTGTTCTCCAGTATCAATATTGAATAAAATTAATTTTTAATAGAGAAAAAATTATAGAAAAACAGAAACTTCGAACAAGTTTAGCCCAGTTTTATCCATGCTTCAAGAATAAAACAAAAGCAAAATTTTTATAAATGAAGAAAGATTGTCTATATTGCGTTTCTTGTCAGCAGTGGCCAGAACTCTTTAAGCAGCGTTAAAATAAAAGCTACGGGAATACGCCACAAACTACGATGGGGCCGTATTATAATCCACACCCAGAGAGCCACTGCCAGGCATTGAAAAATCAGTCCAAGCAAAAGTATTTTGTTATTAATAGAAGCGCTAGTTAAAATTGGCGGATTAATCCAGGCCGCCAATTGCAGGCTCAGGGATGTAAACAGGGAGGGAATAGCTCCGGCGCAGGACCAAAAGGAAAACCAGCGCAAGCTTGCAAGTTTTTCTGTCTTAAAGTCATTAAGTCTGCCCTGGGCGACAAGCCAGGAAAGAAAGAGCAAACTTACCGCGCCGGCTGGTGAAAATGCGGCAAAGAAGCGGCGCATGGTATGCTGGCCAATAGCCAGGGCGGCGTTTTCCATACTTAAGGACTCTGGCAAGCCAGCAAATGGCCAGTTTTCAAAAAAATAGGATATCAAAAAACAAAGGCTAGCCAGAATGAACAGAAAAAAGGGAGTCCTGATATATCTGAAAGAATATTTATTGTCATTTTTTACAGATTTCATGCGCTTGAAGATACCACAGGCCAGAAAAAGAATTACGATTCCCACAAGCCAGATAATGGAAGCGACAAGCCAGGGACGGCCTTCAGGCAAAAGGATAGCGGTCAGGACACTTTTTTTAAGTCCATAAGGCAGAACAACTGAAAGATAGCTTATGGGGAAATAAAAGATTCCCACGCAAGCCAGCCATATTGCCAGGGGGGTTAACTTTTTGCTTCCGTTTATAACGAATTTCGCGTTTCCGCGGCGTCCGATAATTAAACCCAGGGCAATCAGCAACGGCAACGCGCTGGCGGCCGCTCCCAGGAAAGACAATAACTTCAAAAAATATAATAATAAGTTATAGGGCATGGCAATTTTTAGCTTTTTGCCCCTTTACAGGCAAGGACAAAAGATGAGGAAAAGTCCAGCGGGATAAAATTTTCTCATTTCGAAGTATTTTGCCGCTGGACTTTTCTGCAATCATAACTTATTTAAACTAGCTGAACAAACGGAGCGTGGCGCAGCCTGGTAGCGCACCTGGTTTGGGACCAGGGGGTCGAAGGTTCAAATCCTTTCGCTCCGACCATAAATTTCAAGGGGTTACGGTTAAGGTCGTAGCCCCATTTTTATTTTTAAGGGTGCTTTATCCCGCTCTCATCCCTCAAATTTTCACCTATAATTAAATATTTGCGCATCTCTCCAGGTTTCTCTCAATCTCAAAAATCTTGAATCCCGCGATTTAATGGACAGAGA
>CAYNKM010000266.1:0-1412 GCA_964397795.1 uncultured Desulfovibrio sp.
CTTGCCGAACAGGCGCAGGATGTTTTTAAGGATGTCAGGCTTGAGGACTTGAAAACGCTCAAGCAAATCCACAATATCCAGACGCTTGAAGACAAATTCATTGAGCCTGAAACAGACGTGCAGATTGCCACTGTCCAGGGCATGATGAAACGCATTTTATACGCGGATGAACATGACCGGATGCCGTCCGCTGGAGATTATGACCTGATTATCGTTGACGAGGCTCACCGGGGCTATGTGTTTGACAAGGAAATGGATGAGTCTGAAAAACTTTACAGGGATGAGCTGGATTTCCAGAGCAAATACCGGCAAGTACTTGACTATTTTGATGCAGTTAAAATTGGCCTTACCGCAACGCCCGCGTTTCATACCATAAAGATATTTGGCGATCCTGTCTATTTTTATACCTACGATGAAGCGGTGATTGATGGTTATCTTGTTGACCATGATTCACCCCATTTGTTCACGACCCTGCTGGGCAAAAATGGCATTCATTATGACAAGGGAGAAACTGTAAAGCAATTTGACCTTGTTTCTCATATCATAGCGGACAGGTATCTTGAGGACGAGCTTGATTTTGCCATTGACGATTTCAACAGACAGGTAATTACAGAAAATTTCAATCGTGCCGTTCTTGAAGAGCTGGTCAGGAACATTGATACGGACGAAGGAGGCAAAACCCTTATTTATGCGGTAAATGACCGTCATGCCGATTTGATTGTGGACATCCTCAAGGATATTTACAGCTCACAAGGTTATGACACGGATGCCATTACAAAAATCACAGGCTCCATTGGCGACAAGGATATTGTCAAGGAAGCCATCCGCAAATTCCGTTATGAGAAATTTCCTTCCATTGTGGTCACTGTCGATCTTCTTACGACCGGCATTGACGTGCCCGCCATTGACAAGCTGGTATTTATCCGCAGAGTGAGATCGCGTATTCTCTTTGAGCAGATGCTTGGCCGCGCAACCCGGCTTTGTCCGGAAATTGGCAAGACCCATTTTGAGATTTATGATGCTGTGGGCATTTATGACAGTCTAGCCCCATTTACGGATATGCAGCCAGTAGCGGCAGCCCCTGGGACGACCTTTGCTCAGCTGCTGGAAGGGCTGAACAACATTACGGATCAGGAGCAGCTTGCGCAAATTATCAGGCAGTTCGCGGGCAAGCTGCAACGCCGCAAGCGTTCCATGACTCCGGAAATGCTGGAGTATTTTAAAAATATTACTGGCAAGGATGCAGGCATATTCGCTTCTAGCCTTGTAAAAATGACTCCAGAGGAGGCTAAGGCGCTGCTGCTCCAGCATAGCCAGCTTTTCAGGCAGCTGGACACCGAGGGCTTTTTGCCCCCCAAGCCCCTAACCATATCCGACAAGCCGGACGAGCTTGTCAGCCATGAAAGAAGTTA
>CAYNKM010000266.1:1422-3082 GCA_964397795.1 uncultured Desulfovibrio sp.
ACTACCTGAAAGCCTTTAGCGAATTTGTGAAGAATAATCCCGACCAAATTGAAGCCATCAATATCATAAGCGGCCGCCCCAAGGATTTGACCAGGTCGGATTTAAAAGCCCTGCTGCTAGCACTGAAGCAAAAAGGCTTTACCCCCGAGCAGCTTAACGGAGCGATTTCCCGGATGACAAACAGGGATATGGGGGCGGATATAATCGGGATTATCCGAAGTTATGCGCTTGGCGTGCCGCTTGTGGGCAAGGAAGAACGGATCAGGAGCGCCAGCGGGAAATTGAAGAAAGCCCATAATTTCAACAAGGCGCAACAGAACTGGATCAACCGTTTTGAGAAGGCGCTTATGAACGAGCCAATATTAAATCTTAAAACTATTGATGAAATCCCCATGTTCAGGGAAAAGGGCGGAAGCGTAAGATTGGACAGGCTTTTTGACAACAGGCTTGCCGATATTATTGATGAGCTTAACATATATCTTTATGAGAGCGAAGGGGCAGCCGCATGACCACAAGGGAAATTGTCGCCAAACTCTGGAACCTGTGCAATGTATTGCGTGATGACGGTATTACCTATCACCAGTATGTTACGGAGCTTACATATATTCTCTTCCTGAAAATGGCCAAGGAAAAAGGCGCTGAGGAGGCGATTAAGGTGGAATACCGCTGGGATTACATCGCCGATAAAAATGGACTTGCGCTAAAAAGCCATTACAAGAAAGCCCTAGCCGAGCTTGGCGATAACGGCAAAGGGAGGATACGCGAGATTTATCAGGGCGCGGCCAGCAATATTGATGAGCCAGCCAACCTTGCCAAAATAATCCACAATATCAACGAGCTTGACTGGTATTCCGCAAAAGACGAGGGCTTTGGCGATCTTTATGAAGGCTTGCTTGAAAAGAACGCTGGCGAGAAAAAATCCGGAGCTGGTCAGTATTTCACGCCAAGGCCGCTCATTGATGTCATGGTGCGCCTGATGAAACCCAAAGCCGGGGAATACTGCAATGACCCCGCCTGCGGCACATTTGGCTTCATGATCGCCGCTGATCAATATGTCCGCTCTAAAACCGATGATTATTTTGATCTTACCCCGGAACAGCAGAAATTTCAGAAAGAGCAGGCATTCACAGGCTGCGAGCTTGTGCATGACACCCATCGCCTTGCCCTGATGAATGCCATGCTGCATGGCATTGAAGGCAAGATATATCTTGGCGATACCCTTTCCACTCTTGGCAAGGGCATGAACAATTATGACCTTGTGCTAACCAATCCCCCATTTGGAACAAAGAAAGGGGGAGAAAGAGCCAGTCGCGATGATTTCACCATCACCACAAGCAACAAGCAGCTGAATTTTTTGCAGCACATTTACAGAAGCCTGAAACCCGGCGGACGCTCGGCTGTCGTCCTGCCGGACAATGTGCTTTTTGCCGATGGCGACGGCCAGCGTGTGCGTAAGGAGTTTATGGACAAGTGCAATCTGCATACAATCCTGCGCCTGCCTACCGGCATTTTCTATTCCCAAGGCGTCAAGACCAACGTGCTGTTTTTCAGCAGAGGTAAGACCGACAGGAATAACACAAAGGATGTCTGGATTTACGACCTCCGCACCAACATGCCCTCATTCGGCAAGACGAACCCCTTGCAAAAAGAGCATTTCACC
>CAYNKM010000267.1:0-3047 GCA_964397795.1 uncultured Desulfovibrio sp.
TTTGGATGGGCAGGTTTTTCAGCAGGCTTGCGCGTTCTGGCCGCGGGGGCTATTTCGGTTTCAGTTTGAGGTTCAGGAGACGGGGGAGGGGGCGTTTCCGTTTCCTGTCTGGGAGGGCTTGCTTCTGTGGCAGGCTGAACGCGTGGTTCCCTGTGCTTGCGCCGCACAATGACATTGGGCTGGCCGGCAACCCGTTCCACAGATTCAGCCTTACGGTTGGTAAAATAATCTCTCAGTCTCGCGGCGTCTTCCTGGGTGACAGATCCGGTCGTATTGCGGGAAGGGAGTCCCAGCTCGCGCAAGGCCCGAAGCATGTCTTTGGAAGGAACATCAATTTCGGTTATCAGATCTTTAATCTTTATTTTTGTTTCGGTCATAAATTACCCCCAGACTACAAGTCTCCTTCCCCACTGCCCTGTTTTTTGGTCTGTATAAAGTGATTTTAGCCTGACAAGATGGATTGGAACAGCAATAAAAGCCGCGTCCCGGCAAACGCTGTTCTATATCCCTTATCGGCATTCCTTGCAGATCTTTTATAAAACGTGAAAGAGAGGACTTATCAAAACGCTTCCGGCAAATTACACACATCCTTTGCGGTTCGGAAGATGTTCTGTCGCTCAAGCCTTTTCTTCCCCTTCCGTTTTACTGTCCTCGTTCGATAAAGTTTTATCAGCTTTTTCCTCATCAGATTCTGCGGAATCTGAAAGATTCTCCTGCCCGCCTGTTTCAGACGCATGATTTTCTTTCCGCACAGGATTCGCGGCGCCGGATTTTTTCCCGTCCTGAGTATCGCTACCCACTTCAGCTATGGGAGCAAGGAAATTGATGGCCTGGCGCAGATCGGAAATTTTCGCGCTTTCCAGGCCAAGCTTTTCTGCCAGTTGCCTGTCGGAAGCCCCGCGCAAGGCCGAAAGAGTGGTATATCCCGCTTCCAGCAGCGATTCCAGGGGAACTTCCGCGACGCTGGCCAGCTGTTCCAGCCCATGACCGATAGCATTCGCCTCATTATAACGGGATTCAGTAAAAATATCTATCTTCCAGCCAAGAAGCTGGGCCGCCAGTTTAACATTCTGGCCTTTTCTGCCGATAGCGAGGGTAAGCTGGTCATCAGGAACAATAACTTCAAGAAGATTTTCTTCCTCATCCACAATTATGCGGGAAACCACCGCGGGAGCGAGGGCGTTGCGGGCATAAGTCGCAATATCCGGACTCCAGACAACAATATCAATGCGTTCGTTATGAAGTTCCTGGACAATATTCTGAATGCGCGATCCCCTGACCCCAACGCACGCGCCAACAGGATCGACATCGCGATCGCGGGATAGAACCGCCACTTTTGCCCGCAGTCCCGGATCTCTTGCGACGCCCATAATCTGCACAACGCCATCGTCAACTTCAGGCACTTCGCGCTTGAAGAGAGCCGCCATGTAATCCCTGTGAGAACGGGAGATCACCACCTGCGGCCCACGCCCTTCCTTCCGGACGTCTATGATAAGGGCCTGCACGCGTTCGGCGCGTTTATAATGTTCGCGGGGAATTTGCTCGTCTCTGGGAAGAACCGCCTCGGTCCGTCCGAGATTGATAACCCAGCTTCCCTTTTCGCGCCGCTGAACAATGCCGGAAACTATTTCTCCTATCCGATCCTTGAATTCGTCATAAATTATTTCCTGCTCCGCATCCCTCATTCTCTGGATTATAACCTGCTTTGCGGATTGGGCAGCGATACGGCCCAGATCCGCGACTTTTACCCTGAAACCTATCTCATCGTCCAGCTGAACCGAAGGATCATGCTCCCTGGCGTCAGAAAGGGCAATCTGGGTATCCTCATTGGCCACGTCGCCGTCTTCCACGACTATCTTGAACTGATATACTTCAATATCGCCAGTTTCGTCATTATAGGAAACATCGACGTCCATATCTTCCGAGAAACGCCGTAAAACAGAAATGCGCACAGCATCTTCAAGGGTGTCAATAAGCATATCCCGATCCAGACCCCTGTCTTTGCTAATCTGGTCGATGGCTTTTTTTAGTTCAAGATTCATATTTCCTCCGGAGGGACTTTAAAAAGCGCAAGGCGAACCCTGCCTGAAGAGAATTTCAAGTTACTGAAATGCCAAACTGTGGACAAATCAGGATTTTTTACGCGATCCCTTGCCTGGTTTGGGCTGACCGCCAAAAACATGCAGGCGGCGGACATTGAGAGTCTTATCCCAGTCAATATGGCAGGGAGGAAGGTGTTCGGGTAAAATTTGTCCATCCGCCCCGATGGAGGCGGGTTCAAGATCGAAGCCCGTTTCATCTACTGCCAGAAGCTTTCCTTTCCAGTTCCTGCGTGGCTGACTTGTCTGCAGGCAAGTGGGGGTTTCAGACAGGCGTATTTCCAGCATGTCTCCAATGTAGGGTTTGAGCTGCTCAAGAGAAAAGAACTTTCGTTCCAGCCCGGGAGTGGAAACTTCCAGAGTCCACGGGCCTTCAAAGCAGTCTTCGACTTCCAGCGCCAGCCCAAGCGCGCGCGAAATTTCTTCGCATTGCTCTATGGACGCGGAAAGCAGGGGACTTGGCCCTGTTTCTGAATCCTGCTCATTTACCTTTTTATCGGCCGCTTCCTGCAGGGAGGCCAGGGGCAGATCCACAAAGAGGCGGACAATGCGGGCGGGAGGATCCTTGACGTCAAGACCCCAGATTTCCAGTCCCTGCGCTTCTGCCAGGGGCTGGGCCAGGGAAAAAATTTTTTCTCTTAAATTATCCATAGTTTCAATAAATAGCTCTTGAAAGAGACTGTGGTTTATCAGGCGCGGAAATTTGCATGTCCGAATTCGAAAGTATTCGCCTTTGGTTTCTTAAGCAAAGCGCCTGGACGCGGGATCTGGCGAGGATGGCGTAGGAAAAAACTTATCTTATAAAATAAGACCAAAAAAAAAGGGGGCCAAAAAGGCCACCCCACAAGACCAGGTCCAGAGGATGAGATAGCATAAGCTATCTTGAGTTCTATTCCTTATACATATTTTTAAATTTTGTCAAACAAAATTTCCAGAATAAAATTATTT
>CAYNKM010000268.1:0-3043 GCA_964397795.1 uncultured Desulfovibrio sp.
CCACATATTCGGGCACATAATAAGTCTGGATGTGCGTCGCGCCGGGAATCAGAAACAGCTCCCTGTCCTTTGCGCCATAAGCCTTGCCAATTGCTTCCTCTGTCATGTAGAGGGTGTCCGCCTTGTCTCCAGCCATCATCAAAAGCGGAACATTGATAAGCTCGATTTGGTCTGTGGCATCCCAGGGCATCAAATCCATAAGGCTTTCGGTAGTATAGGCAAATGTCGAATTTGGATGACGATGCGTGCGCCCATAATAAAGCATGCCCTCGCGGTACAGATCTGTGGGAATCTGCGCGATTTTCTCATCTGTCAGGGCGTCAAAGTCAACATTTCCGGATAGCTCGATGGGACCGCCATCAATCCTTTTTTGCCGCGCGTCCGCGGCCTGCTTGAGCCGATCCTGAATAGTCGCAAGCTGGCTTTCCATAAAACCATCCCTGCGCACCTTGCCAGAATTGAACATGCTCAACGTGGCAACAGCTTTTAAACGCTTGTCCGATTTGGCCGCATTTAGCGTGTAACCGCCACCACCGCAAATACCCAGCACACCAATTCGATCGGGATTTACGCCAGGATATTTGCTGATGTAATCCACCATGCCATGAATGTCTTCCGTGCGGTAATAGGGCTTGTCGGTATGGCGTGGTTCGCCCCCGCTTGCACCCTGAAACGCCGCATCCGCCGCTATGGTTATGTAGCCTTCCTGGGCCAGTCTTTGCGCGTACTCCCCTGCCACCTGCTCCTTTACTCCACCATTGGGATGGGCCACAACAATCGCCGGAAAACTGCCATCTGCCTTGTAATCGGCTAGAGTATAGACATTGGCGGCTATGTTGATGCCGTTGAGATCATAATGGACAGGATAAATTTGGACTTTGCCTGGGACATTCTCCGTAACGGCGTTGGCATAGACCAGACCAAAGGGATTTTTGTCAGCCGCGAATGTCGGGCCAGCCAGCGCCAGCAGGGATGCTATCGCCAGTATTCCAATAGTTCCTTTTTCCATTTTAAATTCTCCGAAATTATTTTTAGGTTAAAATTTTATTCAAAATAGTACCTGCCAGCTCTGCCTGACTTCTCCCAACTTTTTCGCCTATAATCCTGACAAACTCCCGCAGCTGCTCTGGGGTTAGACCAATATTCAGACAAACCCGGATGTGTGAAGCCAGTTGGGCTGGTGCGGGCAACGCCGCAAGAGCGGAAGTAGTTGCAATCTCCCGATCTTGCTCGCTCAACAAGTGTCTTGCGAAAATATCACAAAAAAGATGCGCCTTTAAAAAAACGCCAATATCCGGACAAAACTCATACAAGGATCCACTCACGGGTTTCCCTACAAGGCCAGTCTGGACTTTCTCCCCAATCGCGTATTTATCCGCATTGTCCGGAATCCGCTTTGGAGCGGAGCCTTCCGGATCATTTTTGCCAGCCTTTTCTCTGTCCTCCACAACATTCATAAATGTGGAGAGGCCAGTAAGGGCGCGGGGAAAGCCCGCATAGGCATACATCTGAATCAGGACTTCCTTGATTTCATTGATTGTCAGGCTAGCATCAAGTCCAGAAATCAAGGCTGCTTTAAGCTTTTCTTCATCGCCATTGGCTGTAAAGGCGGCTATGGGAATAATCGCTTCCTGTTTTGGGCTTAAACTTTCCATATGAGTATTGGCCAGTGCATACCCTTGCGATAGGATCAATAAAAAAGCTACATGCAAAAATCTTTTTCCAGTCAAGATCCATCCCTTGGTAAATAAATTTGATACGAATTTTGGCGCCTCATCAGAATTAATCTGAATATATAGGAACTAAAATAATGGCGTAATGCCTATTTCGCCGTATTTCTTTGTCTATTTCGCCAGATTAAACAGAAAAGCGGCTCCTCGTAACAAGAAGCCGCTTTCCCGACAAAATCTCTGGCGTTATCAGGCCCTTTTCAAACTTTGGGATTTCATGGGAGTAATTCCAAAATAGCGCTTGTATTCCCGTGAAAACTGGGATTCACTTTCATACCCCACAGCCAATGACGTAGCGCGGGCATCCATTTTTTCCATGCTTATCAACCTTTGCGCCTCATGTAAGCGCAAACGCTTTTGAAACTGTAAGGGACTTAAACTGGTGGTCTCTTTAAAATATTTATTGAAAGTGGAAATGGACATATGAACCTGTTTTGCCAGATCTTCCATGTTGATTTGTCTCATATAGTTTTTACGCAATATTTCAATCGCGCGGGCTATCCTGTAATCTCGGGTACCAGGCAATGAAAAAAGACATAATTTTTCTCCAAGCCCACTGTTCAACAAATAATAATGTATCTCCTTTTTTACCAATTCAAAAATGAACTGGTTATATGGTTTTTCTCCCATAAGCTGGATTAGCCGGTAAAAGGCGAGTAAAAGACCTTCCGCGGCCGCTTCCTTGCCAATTGTCACTTCCTTATTGTCGCCTCTCTCCCCATTAAATAAATTATCCGCTACCAGATTAATGATAATATTGGGATCAAGTCTAAGTGAGATGGAAAGAAAAGGTTTTTCCAAAGTCGCATCAAGCACATGGAATCTTCCGGGCATATCGCTGCAAAGCGCGATATACTCTCCGCTCCCATACATCACTTCTTCTTCCCCATAAAAAGCCCGTTTACGTCCCTGGGCAACAAGGGCGATCATGGGATAATAAAGGCAGTTTTCCGGTGGAGAATTACTGTCATACCTGGTAATGGCCACATCAGGCAATAAATCCGTAACCCGCGCCTGAACTGGCAGGAGCTCCTTAAGTCTTTCACATATCAATCCAAGTATCCTGTCTTTCGAGTCTGACATAACATCACGCTTAAATATGTATGAATTGCCGCTGGGAGTCCTCATGAACCAGTGTTGAAACACTCTAATTTTTCTTTTGGCAAATTCGCAAGTTCCATTATAATTGCTGGCATGAATCCCCTCTCTTGAAAAGTAGTTTTAATATGGATTTATCATGTAATTATTAATTTTATTATTCCCATTTATGGGTATCTGATCGGAAAGAATCAAATTTTTAACCATTTTTAAAG
>CAYNKM010000269.1:0-3037 GCA_964397795.1 uncultured Desulfovibrio sp.
CGCCCTGATCATCCTTTTGCCAGTAAAGTCTGCGTATTCCTTCTGTGGAGAGATTGGAAGCGGTATAGAGCTGTTCCGACCAGGTTACCCAATACCCGGGTCCTTCAAGGGCATGAATTTCCCGATTATATATTTTAATAAAGGATAAAATTTTAAAAAGTCTTTCCTTGTTATTCCGGAACAAGTCAAAATTTTCAGTCGCGATGCTGTAGGCTTCAGGATTATAAAATTCAAAAAGCCGGCTTGATCTGCCTTCCCAGGCTGAACTCCATTCAAGCATCCGGTGTCTCAATTGCTCCAATTCGCCATTATCGGCGCCATTTATGCTTTTCAGCTCTTCCGCCAGGACTACCGGAGTTCCCGGTACAAGATGAGGACCAATTTCCGCGATATTCTTTAAATTGATTGCCACACAGCCGCGTGTCGGGACAAGCTCGAAACCCTTGCTATGAATCCAGATCCCATGCCCTGTCTTTCCCCTGAGCCTGTCAACAGGATTGGGATAGTTCAGGGTATAGGCAATCCCGCCATATTCCTTAAAGTCCAGACCATTGGCTATCTTATATTCCACAAAATAAATGCCTTCAGGAGTCCGCAAATCATTAATCTGCTGTTTGTCTCCCTCAAGCTGGCCTGTCACGCAGGGATAGGAATAGCGCAAGCGCAAAGGGCTTTTCTTTTCATAAAAATTGAACATCTTTTGCTTCTTATCAACGCCAACAAGCCTGGAAGGAGCAATGTCTTCATAGATGCTGGCCTGCCAGTTATCAGCAAAAGAGTCCTGGGAAAATAGCAAAAGACAGCAAAAAATGCCCAGAGCAATATAATGAAAAGAATGTGATAAACATTCAGGACGCAAAACTTTTCAACTCCTCACGCGTATAAAGCGCCAATAGATTATATCCTTCTTTTAACAAGGCCTGCTTTCCGCCCTCTTCCCTGTCCAGAATACAACAGACCGCCGCAATCTGAAGACCGCAAGCCCGCACCCTTTCGCATGCCTTTAAAAGAGAGCCGCCTGTAGTGACAACATCTTCCAGCATGGCGATCCTGTCGCCTTGACTAAAATTGCCCAGTCCTTCCACAAATTGTCCGGTTCCATGGCCTTTGGCTTCCTTGCGCACAATAAGGCCATTCAGGATTTTTCCTGTTTCATATGAAATGACCGTGGTGGCGCTGACAAGGGGATCCGCCCCCAGGGTCATACCGGCAACGCCGACAATATCCTGAGAAGCCAATAGCTTATTAAACAGGGTTCCTATTAGCCATGAGCCTTCAGCTGACAGGGCGGTAACGCGGCAATCAAAATAATAATCACTCTTTTTACCTGAAGCCAGAAGAAAAGATCCTTCCTTATAGGATTTCTCCATCAGCAGACGCGCCAGTCGGCGTTTCAAATCCAGCATTACTCTCTCTGCCTTTATCTGTCTTAAAAGATTTCAGGAAGTATGGGCAATTATTTTTCGTCAAATACCCGCTCAAATATTTCATCTTCATGCCGCAGGTAATAGGAAGGGTCAAAAATTTCTTCCAGCTCTTTCCTGCCAACGCAATCGCATATCTCCTTACTGGAAAGCACAAGTTCCCTGAAGGGCGTTTTCTCCTGCCAGCTTTGCATGGCCAGCTTCTGAACCTGCTCATAAGCTTTTTGACGAACCATGCCTGAATCAACGAGTTTGGTAAGAAGCCTTTGGGAAAAATACAATCCGTGGGAAAGATCCATATTTTCAAGCATCTTTTCCGGATGAACGCGAAGATTTTCGACAATGTTATTTAACCTGTTCAAGGCATAATCGGCAAGTATTGTTGAATCAGGCATAATTATTCTTTCAACAGAGCTATGACTTATATCCCGCTCATGCCATAAGGGCTGATTTTCCATTGCAGCGAGGGCATTGCCCCGCAGAATTCTTGAAATACCGCAAAGATTTTCGGCTGAAATGGGATTTTTTTTATGAGGCATGGCTGAAGAGCCTTTTTGACCCTGGCGGAATCCTTCTTCTGCCTCCAGCACCTCCGTCCTCTGCAAATGCCTCAATTCCACAGCCAGTCGCTCAATTCCACCCCCCATAATTGCCAGCGCCGTAAAAAAGACAGCATAGCGATCACGCTGGATGATTTGGGTGGAATGAGGATCTGGCCGTAAGGAAAGTTCCTCAAGGGCAATTTTTTCCAGTTCCGGAGAAAGGAAAGCATATGTGCCTACCGCTCCCGAAACCTTGCCGACTGCCATTTCTTCAAGAGCGGCCGCGATACGGTCTTTATGCCGTTTAAATTCCTCATAAAATCCTGCAAGTTTTAGTCCAAAGCTTGTCGGTTCAGCATGAACTCCATGGGTCCTGCCCATGCACATTTTTCCGCGGTAATCAAAAGCCTTCTTTTTCAGGCTTTGTAAAAGCTTATCCAGATCTTCCAGTATAAGCTTGCCAGCTTCCTGCACTAGCAGGGCATTCGCGGTGTCGACAATATCGGAAGACGTACAGCCAAGATGGATATAGCGGCTATCCGGCCCCACTTTCTCTTCAAGAGAGCTCAGAAAGGCGATAATGTCATGCCTTGTTCTTTCTTCTATTTCTTCAATCCTGTCGGCGTCTATCGAGCTTTTTGAACGTATATTTTCAAGGGCTTCGAGAGGAATACGCCCAAGTTTCGCCCAGGCGTCGCAGATAGCCAGCTCCACCTTTAACCAGGCTAAATAGCGGTTTTCATTGGTCCAGATTTTACCCATTTCCGGTCTGGTATAACGCTCAATCATCAATTTTTACCTGGTTTATATTGGAGATCCAAAAAAGTATTAATAACAGTACAAGGCGTCTGAATGTCCGACAAGTAAAAGCGAAAAGATTTTATTTTGAATCTGTTTTTTTAGTTGTGCTTTTTTCTTTTTTGGGAGCGGAAGCCTTTTTTTCAGAAGCTTTGACGCCGGCTGATTTTGAGGTTTCCGGCTTTGAATCTTTGGCCTCGGCTTTTTTAGCGGCGCCTGGAGCGGGAGGCACGTCAGAACGCGCCAAAGTCTTGTCGCCCTGCTTGGCGGGAG
>CAYNKM010000270.1:0-3032 GCA_964397795.1 uncultured Desulfovibrio sp.
GCCCTTGCCAGCTGTGCTGGCTTAGGGATGTGGCGTACCCCTTGCGGGTGGAAAAATTTTGTTCACAAAAGTTTTCATCCCCAGAAAAACAACAAATGATTTGAACAAAGCGAAGAATAATCATATTTTATAGCCATGAATTAATACAGGCTTTTTACTTGTAAAAGTAAAATATACAACCCATCCTTATTGGCCTCTTTTCTCCAGATTTTATTAAAAAGGCCGGCATATACGGATTAGGTCCCGCCTTTTGCAGACAAATAATATTGTAATAAACAATTTTCTGGTCTGTTCTCAATAACAGAATTCTTATATATAAAGAACATCCAAAATATCAGTCTCGGAAATTCAGGAGGCAATGAGAAATCTTCCCAGACAATAAATGCCAATAACAAGCAGTGTTTCTGAAAAGCATACTAAACTGACTGCCAAAGACAGTTTTTTCGTATTCCTGCTCCACCGTGAGGCTATAAACAGAAAAACGAATATGTTTCCAAATAATAAAAGAAGTATTACAGGAAAAAGAGTATCATAGGCATTTGGAAATTCTTCGAGCTTAATCGTTAAAACAAGACATAGAGCCGCGCAGGCAAGCCATCCCAGAGTGGCGATAATATAATTTATCCACAAGCTTGTCCCTGAAACTGACTTGCTTTCACCGTTCATGGCTGAATAATCCTTGCCCCTGGGGTCTATCAGGTAAATAATTTAAAACCAGGTATTTATCAGGGCTGGTACTTCCCGTTACAGGCAAATAAATTATGACATTAATTTAAATATCCAGATCTTCCACCGCCAGGGCATTGCGTTCAATAAAATCCCTGCGCGGACCTACCCTTTCTCCCATTAATTCTTCAAAAGCGTCTGACGCGGATATGGCGTCATCCACTGAAACTTGCAAAAGAGTCCTGTTTTCGGGATTCATTGTAGTTTTCCACAACTGCTCGGGATTCATTTCCCCAAGGCCTTTATAACGCTGAATATTTATGCCTTTGCGGGCTTCGTCCAAAACTTTTTGCAAAAGAATAAAAATATCTCCCGCTTCTTCCCTGTTATCCTTTTTTATAATTATAAATCCTGAATCGCCAAAATCATTTCTTATTCCGGACAGTTTTTCCCAGGCGCGGCGATACAGGCGAGAAGAGAAAAATTCCAGACCACGACGGGTAACATGGCTTCCCTTATTGATAAAATTGACAAAGATTCTGTCCTCATCTTCGCTACTATTTCTTGATTGTTCAAAAGAGGCGCTATAACCCGCCTTTTGCAATGATAATGCAAGTTCGCTCTGGGGATTATCAAGAATACTTTTCAAATTATCCGCGCCCAGACAAACAGGAGAACTTGCCAGAAGCAAAAACAAATCGCGGGGATTGCCTGAATTTTCGGCTTCAACCAAAGTTTTTTCAATATCTTCAATCTTGCGTAAAAAAGAAATGAGCGTCTTGCCAGAAATAATTTTTCCCGAGGAAGTCTCAACAGAAATATCCTGTCCTACCCTTGAAAGAAGAAAATCATTTAAGGCGGCGTCATCCTTGAGAAATTTTTCAAATTTTGAGTTATGCGCACGGTATAGCGGGGGCTGGGCGATATAAACAAAACCTTTTTCCACCATTTCCTGATATTGGCGGAAAAAGAAAGTCAGGAGCAGAGTACGTATGTGAGCCCCATCCACATCCGCATCAGTCATAATAACTATCTTATGATAACGTAATTTGGAAAGATCAATATCATCCCGACCTATTCCCGCTCCCATGGCAGTTATCAGCGCCTTGACTTCCTTGTTTGCTAGCATCTTGTCAAAACGGGTTCTCTCCGTATTCAGAATTTTTCCTCGCAAGGGCAAAATAGCCTGGTTTTTGGGGTTTCTTCCCTGTTTGGCCGAACCGCCTGCGGAATCGCCTTCCACAATAAATAATTCTGATATTTCGGGATCCTTGCTCTGGCAATCCGCAAGCTTGCCTGGCAAGGCGTTATCAGACAAAGCTCCCTTGCGGCGAACAAGTTCTTTTGCCCGTCTTGCGGCATCCCTCGCGCGGGCGGCGTCAATGGCCTTTTCAATAATTGCCCTGATATCTTTGGGGTTTTCCTCAAAATATACAGAAAGCTTTTCATATACGGCTGAACCAACAATACTGGCAATTTCGCTATTGCCGAGCTTTGTTTTGGTTTGACCCTCAAATTGCGGCTGAGGCAATTTCACGCTTATTACAGCGGTTAATCCTTCCCTGACATCCTCTCCCGTTAAAGTATAATCCTTCACTTTCTTTTGAAGATCAGGTTGAGTTTTTATATAAGCGTTTATCGCGCGGGTCAAAGCGGCGCGGAAACCAACCAGGTGGGTTCCGCCTTCCTTTGTGCGAATATTATTTGCGAAGCTTAAAAGATTCTCCTTGTAACCGCTTGTATATTGCATGGCAAAATCAATACTGACATTTTCTGCCACTGTTGAAGCTTCAATAACAGGATGAATTCCCTGCTCTCCAGCATTGAGATCAACTATAAATTCTTTTAGTCCGCCACTAGCCTGAAAAACCTGTTTTTCTCCAGTCCGCTCGTCTATGCATTCTATGCGCAAGCCGCTATTTAAATAAGCAAGTTCCTCAAAACGCTTTTTCAAGGTTTCATAAGAAAATTCGGAAGTTTCAAAAATTTCCTCGTCAGGCTTAAAGCGTATTGTCGTGCCATGGCCTGTGACATTTTCTTCAATAACGGTAAGATCATCCTGGGGAATTCCCCGCTTATAATGCTGACGATATCTTTTACCATCCCGGCGCACATAGACCATCAGATCTTCTGAAAGGGCATTGACACAAGAAACTCCAACCCCATGCAAGCCGCCAGATACCTTGTAACTGTTATTGTCAAACTTGCCGCCGGCATGCAGTTTGGTCATTACCACCTGAACTGCCGGCACGCCTTCCTTGGGGTGAGTATCTACAGGAATTCCCCTGCCATTATCCTTTACCGTGACGGAATTATCATCGTGCAGGGTTACAGTAATATCGGTACAATAACCTGCCATGGCCTCG
>CAYNKM010000271.1:0-3032 GCA_964397795.1 uncultured Desulfovibrio sp.
TCCCAGATAATAATAAATAACCGGCAAAGGCTTGTGCCTATTGTGGAAAATGGAACAGTTCAGGGGGTGTTTACCAGGACAGACTTGATAAACCTTTTTGCGAGTGAATCTGGCAACATATTTACAAGTCGAAAACAGGAAGCGAAAACAAAAAATGTAAGCTACTATATAGACGAAAGACTACCGGCCGAAACAAAAAGAGTATTGAAACTCGCGGGGGAAATTGGCGCCAGACTTGGTTTGCCGGTTTATGCGGTAGGTGGATTTGTCAGGGATCTCCTTTTAAACAGGCCCAATCAGGATATAGATCTTGTGGCAGAGGGAAACGGAATAGCTGTTGCGCGCGCCCTGGCCCGCGAGCTGGGCGGCAGAATCCGGGAGCATGAAGAATTTCTGACTTCAGTAATTATTTACCATGACCATGAAGGTATTGAAAGACATATAGATGTCGCCACTGCCCGCCTTGAGTATTATGAGTATCCAGCCGCCCTGCCGACTGTGGAATTGTCTTCGATCAAGATGGATCTGTTCCGCCGTGATTTTTCCATAAATTGTATGGCAATACGCCTGGACTCACACCATTTTGGCGAACTGGCGGATTTTTTTGGCAGTCAGAGAGATATAAAGGATCGCCTGATCAGGGTTCTCCACACTTTAAGCTTTGTTGAAGATCCAACGCGCTGTATCCGCGCTGTCCGCTTTGAGCAGAGGTATAATTTCAAGATCGGCCCTGGCACAGAAAAACTTCTGCGCAATATCCTGCCCATGAAACTTCTTGAAAAACTTTCTCCCCGAAGGCTGTTTAATGAATTCCGCCTTATTTGCGAAGAGGAGAACAGTGCGGAATGTATTTTGAGGCTGGATGAATTGGGCATTCTCAATGCTCTTGGGGGAAATTTCCAGCTTCATTCCACTCGCAAAGCCCTTATTAAAAGAATGAAATATATCCTTGGCTGGTATCGCCTCCTCTTTTATGAAGAAAAAATAGATCCCTGGATTTGTTATTTTTTGGTCCTATCCCACAATCTCAATTATCATGAAGTATCAGAAAATTTTAAGGCCCTTGGTTTGCCTGTTTCAAAAAAGAAGGAAATATTGCGCCAGAGGGAGCTTCTTAAGGAGATAAGGCCAAAACTTCTGAAGTGGCAGAAAGATTTTGACAAGGGATACGCCAAAGTCAGTCATTTATATGAATACCTTCAGCCTGTATCCCTGGAAACATTGTTGTACGGAATGGCTCATTTTGAAAATCAGGGTCTGGAAAAGAATATATCGTTATATATAACTCAATGGAGAAGGGAAAGAGCCGATATAAATGGTGATGATTTAAAAAGAATGGGGCTAAAGCCCGGCCCAGCCTATGCGGAATTATTAAAAAAGGCATTAATGGCCAAGCTGGACGGCAAGGCGCCAACTGCAAAAAATCAGCTTGCCCTGATTAGGGAAGAATTAAAAAGACGGCCCGAGCTGGTGGAAAATTTCAAAGAGATTTCATAAGGCGAAAACTATGAAACAATTATGGGCGCCCTGGCGCATAGATTACATTCTTGGTCCCAAACCTGACGAATGCGTTTTTTGTCTGCCAGATAAGGAAGATGAGGATGAGGAAAGACTGGTTCTGTATCGCGGTAAAAAGTGTTTCATCATCATGAACAAATTTCCCTATAATAATGGTCACATCATGATTTGTCCCTACAGGCATGTAATGAATCTTGAAGATCTTGACGATGAGGAAAGTGCGGAGATGATGGATCTGCTTAAAAAGAGCTCTCCAATTCTGAAGGAATTCTTTAATTGCGAGGGCATCAATATGGGATTAAATCAGGGAAAGGCCGCGGGAGCGGGAATAAGGGAGCATTTGCATTTTCATATGGTCCCCCGCTGGAATGGCGATTCCTCTTTTATCGCGGTCATGGATGATGTTCGCACGATGCCCCAGTATCTGCATGAAACCTGGAAAAATCTCAAACCTTTCTTTGCAAAGCTGGAAACTGAAAAATATTAGGCCCCAAAACTTTATATTTAAATGTTTCAATTTATTATAAGTTTGAATCCTTGCTTTAATGGCGTTTTTCTGAAAAAATAAATTCCTTGAAGCTCAAAGGAGTTATTTATGCGCTATATTAAAGTCTTGCTTATCGCAGTATTCTTTTTTCTGGCCCTGATTTTCTTTTTCCAGAATCAGACTGTCCTTTCTCAAAGAATACCCCTTACCATGGATTTTATCTTTGTGCCGCCATTTACTTCTGTGCCGCTTCCCTTTTATTTCCTGGTTGTCTCCGGTTTTCTTGTTGGCTGTATCCTGTCTCTTTGCTGGCTCTTATGGGATAAAATTTATACTTCCGCCAGACTGGTCAAGACTAAATGGAAATTGCAGTCGGCTCAGGCGGAAAATGCCCGTCTAAAAAAGGAAATTGCAAAACTGACGGAAGATTCGCAGGCCCTGACTACTGACGCCGGCAAGAATACCAAAGTAGATATTGACAAAGAAGAAACGCCAGCTCAACATTAATAAAAAAAGCCCTGAATAATATATTCAGGGCTTTGAGTTCAGACTCCCTCATATTTCTTTTGAATCCTTTTGTTTCAAAAGGTTATAAATCTTTTTTACTTCCCTCCTTGCGCTTGCCGCCGCCTTTTCTTATTATCATAATATTATGGAAGAAACAGACAAATTAACCCCCATGCTGGCTCAATATCGGGAAATTAAAAAAAATTATCCTGATGCCCTTCTCTTTTTCCGCATGGGGGATTTTTATGAACTTTTTTTTGACGATGCGGTTATCGCAAGCAGGGAGCTTCAGATAACCCTGACTTCAAGGGGAAAAGGCGGCGCCAATGCTGCTCCCATGTGTGGCGTTCCCTGGCATTCTTCCCAAAGTTATCTGGCTCAATTAATAGACAAGGGATATAACGTAGCGATTTGCGATCAAATTGAGGATCCAAGGGAGAGCAAGGGCCTGGTTGCCAGGGCTGTTACCCGCGTTGTCACTCCGGGTACCACTCTGGATGAAGTAAACATGGATTCCAGA
>CAYNKM010000272.1:0-3016 GCA_964397795.1 uncultured Desulfovibrio sp.
ACCGCGCTCGTAACTGGCACGCCGGCGTCCATGAGGGACAGGGAGCCGCCGCAGACTGCCGCCATGGAGGAAGATCCGTTGGATTCAACGGTTTCCGCGACCACGCGCAGGGTAAAGGGAAATTCTTCTTCTCCGGGCAGCACGGGCCGCAGGGACTTTTCGGCAAGCGCCCCATGACCAATTTCCCTTCTGGAAATCCGGATGGGTTTTACCTCCCCCACGCAGAACGGCGGGAAATTGTAATGGAGCATAAAACGCTTGGCGGTTTCGCCGCCGAGGGAATCGACCCTCTGTTCATCCGTGGTTGACCCAAGCGTGGTAATGACAAGTGATTTGGTCTCTCCTCTTTTAAAAAGGGCGGAACCATGCGCGCGCGGGAGAACGCCAGTCTGAATCTGGATTGGCCTGACAGTTTTTACATCCCTTCCGTCAATCCGTGTTCCTTCTTCTATAATGCGCTTGCGCACCATCTTTTTTTCCATGTCGGCAAGCATATCAGGCACAGTCTTAAGCAGTTCTGTCTCTCCTGCCCAGTCGGGATTTTCAGCCAGGGAAGAAAGGACAGAATTTTTGACATCCTTGCGAGCCGCCTTGCGCGATAATTTTTCGGGAATGCGAAGCGCTTCCGCCATCCCCGCCTCCAGGGCGAGACGTTCAACCAATGCGCGAAGATCCGCGTTTTCCTCAGGAGTTTGAAAGGGGATTTTTTCCTTGCCACATAATTTTTGCAATTGTAGCTGGGCGTCCAGTAAAGGCTGAATTTCCTTTTTACCCCATTCCAGCGCGTCAATTATGACGTCTTCAGGGACAAAGTTGGCATCTCCCTCAACCATTGTCAGGGCATCCTGGCTGGCTGCGAAAACAAGATTGATATCGCTATCCGCAATTTCATCAAAGCTTGGATTCAATACAAACTGGCCATTTATCCTGCCCACTCTACCACCGGCAATCGGACCGGCAAAGGGCAGGGAGGAAATCATCAGAGCCGCGGAAGCTCGCGTGAGGGCGAGGGTATCCGAATCATTTTCCTGATCGGAGGAAATTACATTACAGAGAATCTGGACATCCTCATTCAGCCCTTTGGGAAATAGAGGCCTGATAGGCCGATCCACCAGTCTTGAAACCAGCGTTTCCCTTTCGGAAGGCCGGCCAATTTCCCTTCTGAAAAAACTGCCTGGAATTTTTCCCGCCGCATACATTTTCTCGGAATATTCGACTGTCAGGGGAAAAAAGCCCCTATCAAATTCAAGCGGCTGGTAGCAGACAGTTACAAGGACAACCGTGCCCCCGCATTGAACCCAGACAGCGGCGTCCGCCTGATTGGCCATTCGTCCGCTTTCCAGAATTATTTCTTTTCCATTTACATTTGCCGTCACTCTTACGGGATTAAATATATCTTGGGGCATAGCAATCCTTAAATATGCTGCCTTTCAAAAATATCACAAAAAGGCATCTAGATATTATCATAAAAAAATGCCGGAAAGAAGACTTTCCGGCACAAAATCACTGTTACTTTCTTAAACCGAGCTTTTCAATCAATGAACGGTATCTTTGAATATCTGTATTTTTCAGATAATTGAGCAATTTTCTTCTCTGTCCTACCAGTTTTAATAAGCCAACCTTGGAGTGATTGTCCTTTTTATGAATTTTAAAGTGGGATGTAAGACCTTCAATCCGCGCGGTTAAAAGGGCAATTTGCACTTCCGGAGAACCAGTGTCACCTTCATGCCGCGCATGAGTATTAATCACGCTCTTTTTGGCTTCCGCATCCATTACCACAGCAATTTCTCCTTTATTTGGGTTACTTCCAGAGTCCCCTTTTTACAATCCAGAATTTTTTGTCGCCTTTACAGACTTTCTCGGCAAGCGCCAGGGGAGTTTCTCCCTCCAGAAGAAGCCCCCGCGTCTTGCCTTCCCCAAAGCTATTCGCAGGTATGGCATGGCCGTTGCGCACAGCTTGCGCGTCTTCCCTGCCAAGATAAATATTGTCCCATTCGGGAAGAGCGGACTGAATCGTCATGAGCCTTTGCACCAGAAGATCGGGAGTCTGCTCCAGATCTGACAGGCTTGTCGCGTTTTCCAGACTATACGGGTGACTGTACTCCCGGACAAGATTGCAAAGATGCGCTCCGCATTCCAGGCGTTTCCCCAAGCTGTGGGCCAGGGAACGAATATAGGAACCCGAAGAGCAGCTTATCCGGAAGTCAACATAGGGCATTCTGATGTCAAGAATGGCCGCGTCAAAAATTTCCACAATTTTGGTTTTAACAGGAACAGGCTGTGATTTTCTCGCCAGCTTGTATAGGGGAACTCCATTATATTTGGCAGCCGAAAAAGGGGGAACTTCCTGAACCTGACTGCCCTTCAAAGATTCCATCCCCTTTTCAACCTGATCGGCGGATACGCCCTGCCAGGACTTCTGGTCGATAATTTTACCCTGGGAATCCCAGGTATCTGTCTCCTCGCCCAGCTTGAATGTGCCGCTATAGATCTTCCTGCCGCCAGAGAGAAGATGGGAGGAAAGCTTGGTGGCCTGACCCAGCAGAACCAGCAATACCCCGCTTGCCAGAGGATCAAGAGTTCCTCCATGTCCCACCTTTTTTTGCCCCAGTCTCTTGAATATGGAAAGGCATTTAGCGGAAGCATGCCCGGATGGCTTATTTAAAACAAACACTCCATCCAGCTGGGGAAATTTCGCAATCTGTTCCTTTATTATGGACATGAATAAATAAAAATATTCTTTCTTTTCCCTGATGTCAATTATATTTGCTTAATTCCATGAATATTTCAGACAATATGCGGAAAAAGAAATTTGTGGGAGATAGACACCAAAGGCAGTTGGAAACAAACAGGGTAAATTGGGACAAGGACAGAATATATTATTTAATATTGCTTGATAGCGGCCAGGACTGGGCCAGACCTGCCTATCTGGGCGCAAACCATATTGGATATTTTACTTTCCTAAAACGCAAAAAGCCCCGCGAAAGCGGGGCTTTTTGATTTGAAAGATTGGCAG
>CAYNKM010000273.1:0-3010 GCA_964397795.1 uncultured Desulfovibrio sp.
TTTAATTTTTATAAAATATAACCTATTGAAAAAATTGTATTTATTATACTTTAAAACTTTCTTTGCCATCAACAGATGATTATAACAGAGCATTTAAAAATAAAGGCCCGGTTCAAACCGTGTGTAGATTTTCCCGGGGATGACTACAATTATCAGTTTTGGGATAAATATATGATTTGGGTATAAAAGGAGCCTAGTCTCGCGGGGGGGGAGTGTAATCGTAGGGTGAGCGGTTATTAAAAGAAGTATATTCGGAATGATACACCAGTTCAGCAATTCCAACAGGTCCGTTGCGCTGTTTGCCGATTATAATTTCGGCATCCCCGATCAGGGGCCGGTCAGACGGTTTTTTGAACTTATAAACATCATCGCGGTAAACAAACATAATCACATCCGCATCCTGCTCGATGGCGCCTGATTCCCGCAGATCGGCAAGGATGGGCCGTTTGTCGGGACGGTTTTCCACCATCCGGTTGAGCTGGGATAGCGCCATGACCGGAATATCCAGTTCCTTGGCCAGCGCCTTCAGGGAGCGAGAAATATCCGAAATTTCCAGTTCTCTTGAATCCGTCTTTCTGCCAGGTTTCATTAACTGCAAATAATCTATTATTAAAAGGCCAAGACCATGTTCCGCCTTGAGCCTTCTGGCTTTGGCCCTTAACTCAAGAGTGGAAAGAACGGAACTGTCATCTATATATATGGGCGCCTTGGAAATCACTCCGGCGGCCTGATGCAGATTTGCCCAGTCCTCATTGGTCAATTTTGCCGGACTCCGCAGGCGCTTGAGGTTTATGCTTCCCCGCATTGACAGAAGCCGCTTGATTAATTGTTCGCGGCTCATTTCCAGGGAAAATATGCCCACTGTAATTTGTTGCTTGAGCGCCGCATTGAGGGCCACGCATAGCGCGAAGGCCGTTTTTCCCATGGAAGGCCTGGCAGCCACAATGATCAAATCGGAATTCTGCATTCCTGCAGTAAGGGTATCCAGCTGATCAAAACCTGTTGTTACTCCCGTCACCACATCGTGGGCGTCGGCAAGACGTGACAGATGGTCAATTACGTCTTCTGTAAGCTCAGTCATATGGGAAAATTCTTTTTTGGAGGAACGGCGGGAAACCGAGAGAATGGCTTGCTCCGATTCATCGAGGATTTCGTTAATATCGCGGGAAGAGTCCCTGGCATTGGATATAATGGCGGCGCAGGCATCTATGAGATTGCGCTGCATGGCCTTGTTCCTGACTATTTGCGCATAGTATTCCGCATTGGCTCCAGTCACGATGGCCTGTGAAATCTGGCCCAAATATACCGATCCGCCAATGGTTTCAAGTTGCTTATGATTCCGCAGGTATTCCGCGATGGTGAGCAGATCTATGGGAGAGGAGTTGGAATGAAGCTCAAGAAAAGAGTTATATATAATTTTATTGGCAGGAATATAGAAGTCGTCCGGACTTAAAATATCGGAGATAAGGTCCATTAGATCAGGACGCATTAAAATGCCGCCAAGAACAGCAAGTTCCGCCTCCGCGCTATTTGGGGGAACATGCTTCATTAATTCTGTCTGAATGTTGTTTTCAGCGCGAATTTTGCCCTGACTGGCATTCCCGCGCTTTTTGGGCGCGGGAGTGTTTTCAAGTCCAGGTAACTGGTTCATTACATTTTTTGATTTAATCGACAGGCAAACCGTTGATTAATCGATCCGCCTCCGCTTCAGCGACCGCTTCTTCCACTGCCAGGGCAGCTTTTTCCGCTTCGGTAAGCTGGGCTTCCAGCTCTTCTTCCTGATGGCGATCTGAAATAACCTGTATGGGAATAACCGCTATGACATCCGCATGGAGGCGCACTCTGACCGGATGTGTGCCAAGAGTACGTATCGGCGCGTCCATCAGAATTCTGCGGCGATCCACCTCTATTCCCTTCGCGATGATGGCGTCGCCTATTATTGTGGAAGTCACCGATCCATACAGCTTGTCATTTTCTCCCACATGCATCGGGATGACAATTTCAAGCGCTTCCAGTCTGCCCTGCAATCCCATGGCTTCCGCTCTCAAGGCATCCATCTTCGCCTGCAGCTTTTTGCGTTCATGTTCAAAAGTCTTGAGATTGGCCGGGCTTGCAATCATGGCCAACCCCTGAGGGAGAAGATAATTTCGGCCATATCCCGGCTTGACATCAACAACGTCCCCCAGGGAGCCGAGATTTTCCACATCAGCGCGTAAAATAACTTTCATGTTTCCTCCTGTAAATTTCATGACGCCTTTCCCCATACGAGAAAAAGCGCCTCCATTCTCCCAAGGCCACTTTTGCCCTTTTCAGGGCATGAGCCCTTTGGGAGCGTCTAAATCATGCTTTTTTTCTTGACTACAGAATCATGAGAGGGAGTATAAATCATGAGAGCCATCTGACGCGCCCGTTTTATTTCTCTTGTAAGCGCCCTTTGGTGATGGGCGCAAACGCCGGTAATACGGCGGGCGATGATTTTTCCGCGTTCTGTGACAAAATCCCGAAGTACTTCAGGATTTTTGTAATTGAGGGGAGTGTCCTTGTCTGCGCAAAAACGGCAGAACTTGCGTCTTGGGGCGAACTTTTTCTTAAAGGCCATTTATGCCTCCTCTGCTTCTTTTTCGTCAAGTTTAACGGTGAGGAATTTGAAGATACCGTCAGTAATGCGGATATTGCGCTCAAGTTCAGCGACAAGTGGAGACGGCGCGTTATACACAAGACGGACATAAAAACCGCGCATAAGCTTGTGGACAGGGTACGCCAAATCTCGCATCCCCCACTGATCAACCTCAACCATGTTGCCGCCTTCGCGCTCAATTACGGCTACCAGACCGTTTATGATCGCTTCGCGGGCGTCTGCTGACAATTCAGGAGAGAGAAGTAGCAATGTTTCAAATTGGTGCATGTATTCTCCTTATGGATTTTTAGCCCATCCGCGGGGGACGAGCAAGGAAAGAATCCTATATAGATAATGTCAGTTAATGTCAACTTGCCATTTCACAAGGGCAAA
>CAYNKM010000274.1:0-2989 GCA_964397795.1 uncultured Desulfovibrio sp.
AAGCTATCATACGCCGTAATATTTGAATACATAATATATGAATAGATGGCAGAATAACATGGGCTATATATTTTGCCGCAGACAAACATTTTTAACATTTTTAAAGGAGGAAACATGCGTTATTTACTGGCTTTGTTCCTGGTTCTCGCTTTATCGGCGTCCGCGAACGCGGAATTCGTAGGTCCAGGCGGTGGGAATACCGGATCAAAAATGGGAGGTTTTCATGGCCCCGTAAGCGGTGCGAAAGCCGACAATGTGGCTGCCGCGAAGTCCTTGGGCGATGACGCTCCGGTTGTCCTGACCGGCAATTTAGTCTCCAAAGTCGCTGGCTCCAAGAAAAAATATGTATTCAAGGATGGGTCAGGGGAGATAATTGTGGAAATTTCTCCAAAGCTTTTCAAGGGCAGGGATATTTCTCCTGCCAATACCCTGCGCATTTTCGGTAAAATCGATCAGGATTTTGGTCAGGAAGCCGAGGTTGATGTCAAGGAATTTGAAGTTATAAAATAAGGATTCAGAATGGCGCAAGGCAAAAAAAGATCCCGTATTCTTATCTGGGGAATTTCGCTGGCTGTCCTTTTGGGCGCGGCTTTTCTTGTCTGGCGTTTAGCGTTTAATAAATCCAACCAGGCCCCCGACATGATGGGTATGGGTATTCCGCCGGTGCGGGCAGCCACGGCGGTAACTCAAAATGTGCCTTATTTTCTTAATGGCCTTGGAACGGTTATACCTTCGGGCGATGTGCTGGTTCAGAGCAGGGTGGATGGGCAATTAATTAAAATTCATTTTAAAGACGGGCAGAGAGTCAAGGCAGGGGATTTGCTTGCGGAAATCGATCCCCGGCCTTTTCTTGCCGCCCTTGAACAGGCCCAGGGAACGCTTGCCCGTGACAGGGCGCAGCTTCAGAATGCCCAGAGGGATTTGGCCAGGTATGCCAAACTTGCCAAAGGCGATTTTATTGCCGGCCAGCAGTATGAAAGCCAAAAAGCTCTTGTCACCCAGTATCAGGGAACGGTGGAATCTGACAAGGCTGCTGTTGATTCAGCCGCGCTTCAGGTGGAGTACAGTCGCATAACCGCGCCGATTAGTGGTCGTCTTGGCTTGAGGGCCGTAGATGAGGGCAATCAGATAAAGGCCAATGATCCGGATGGCATAGTCCGCATTACAGAAAACGAGCCTTCTGACGTAATTTTTACATTACCGGAAAATCGTCTGCCAATTGTCCTCAAGGCTATGCGGGAACGAAACAAAAACCCGGATCATCCCCCGCTTATTGCCCAGGCCTGGGACAGGGAACAGAAAGAACTTTTGGCAATAGGCGAACTTCTTTCCATGGATAACCAGATTGATTCTTCAACAGGGACGGTTAAATTAAAGGCGCGTTTTCCCAATACTGAGCACAGGCTTTTTCCCAACCAGTTTGTAAATATCCGTCTTCTTGTGGAAATTGTCAAAAACGCGGTCACCGTACCCCAGGCGGCGGTTCAGCTGGGAGCCAAAGGATCATTCAGTTATATTGTCAAAAAGGAAGACGAAAAGGATATTGTGGAATTTCGGGAAATTGTTCCCGGTATTGTGGATGAGGATGTGCAGATAATTGAAAAGGGCATCACATCCGGAGAAATTGTCGTGGTGGACGGGGTGGATCGTCTGCGGGACAATATTCCGGTCAAGGTCGCTGCCATAATAGATACGCCTGTTGTAAGCGAGGAAAATCTTTACATTAATCCTGCGCCTTCAGCTCCTGAGCCGCAGAAAAATGACTGAAAATCTTGCTGATATTTCTGATGTAAATATTCTCACATGAATTTTTCCCGCATATTCATTCTTCGGCCAATAGCGACATCCCTTCTTATGACGGCCCTTTTTCTTTCAGGACTGCTGGCCTGGCATTATTTGCCTGTTTCCGCCCTGCCTGAAATTGATTATCCTACCATCCAGGTGCAAACCCTTTATCCTGGCGCTTCTCCGGACATAATATCCGCCGTTGTCACCGCTCCGCTGGAAAAGCAATTTGGCACAATGCCGGGTCTTTCCCAGATGACTTCCCTTTCTTCCGCCGGCGCTTCTGTAATAACTTTACAATTTGATCTTTCCATAGAACTTGACGTCGCTGAACAGGAAGTTCAGGCGGCAATAAATGCCGCGGCCAATCTTCTGCCGCAGGATCTTCCAAATCCTCCTGTTTACAACAAGGTCAATCCTGCCGATCCTCCCATCATAACGCTTGCCGCCACAAGCAATTCCATCCCTCTTACCCAGCTTGAGGATCTTGTTGATACCAGGCTTGCGCAGAAAATTTCGCAGCTGTCCGGAGTTGGTCTGGTGGTATTGTCCGGAGGACAAAGGCCGGCGGTGCGCATCCAGGTAAATCCAAGAAGTCTGGCCTCTGCCGGCATGACAATGGCGGATATCCGCCAGGCGATTTCCCAGGCCAATGTGAATGGCGCGAAGGGAAGCTTTGACGGACCCATGCGGGCCAGCACAATTGACGCCAATGATCAGCTCATGTCCGCTGAAGAATATGCCCAGACCATTATAGGATATAAAGATGGCGCGCCATTGCGGCTTTCCGATGTGGCGGATGTTGTTCAGGGCGCGGAAAACGCGCGACTCTCCGCCTGGGTCGCTTCCCGTGAAAAAGACGGCCAGATTTTTTTTGAACCTGCCATCGTTCTATCAATTCAGCGCCAGCCCGGAGCGAATGTCATAAAAGTAGCGGACAGTATAAACCGTTTGCTACCGCTCCTTGAGGACACCTTGCCCGGAAATATGAATGTCCGGGTCATTGCGGATCGCACGGTCACCATCCGCGCGACCGTGCATGATGTTGAATTTGAGCTTTTATTATCCATAAGCCTGGTTATTTTTGTGATCTGGCTTTTTTTGAAAAACTGGCGCGCCACATTTATTCCCGCCCTCGCGCTTCCTCTTTCTCTTGTGGGTACGCTTGGAGTCATGCACATATGTGGTTATTCCCTCAATAATC
>CAYNKM010000275.1:0-2978 GCA_964397795.1 uncultured Desulfovibrio sp.
TTGGTGCCGAGGGAGGGACTCGAACCCTCACGGCAATCGCCACTACCCCCTCAAGATAGCGTGTCTACCAGTTCCACCACCACGGCACAGGCACAATAATATATATTAATAAATATTTTGCAAGAAATTTTTACATCCATTTATCAAAACTGGGCAGGATTGGAACATTGCGGAGTATTTCTGTTTTCAGGATCATTTTTATTAATCCCGATTTTCCCAAAAATTGTTTAATTATTTTTTTAACCAGGTAAGAAGTCTTTTGACAATTTATATAAGGGGTTTTAAATTCTAATTGGGAAAGGTGGTTTCTTGACAAAACAAAGTTCGGAGATGCCGCTTTTATTTTAAAACTGATTTTATAAAACCTGCAATATTTGAGAACCAAAAATGCTGAATATACCCAATATTTTGACCATTGCCGGATCTGATTCTGGCGGCGGCGCAGGTATTCAGGCAGATATAAAAACAATAATGGCCAATGGCTGTTATGGATTGACAGTTATAACCGCGCTTACGGCCCAAAATGGATGTGGAGTTGCAGGCATAGAAGCCCCAAGTCCGGAATTTGTCGTACTGGAATTAAAAACTGTCTGGGAAGGTTTCAGAATCTCCGCCGCCAAGACAGGAATGCTTTTTTCCGCAGGCATTATTAAGGCAATTTCTCCCGTGCTTGAAAATAAAAATTTCCCCCTTGTTGTCGATCCGGTTAGCGTAAGTCAGAGTGGAAGTAATCTTTTACAGGAAGAAGCCGTAGAAGCTTTAAAGAATTATATAATTCCCCTCGCGGATCTTTTGACTCCAAATAAACCGGAGGCGGAGATGCTGTCCGGTCTGAAAATTCAATCCAGGGAGGATGTTTATGAGGCTTGCGAGAAACTTTTGCAGATGGGAGCAAAAGCCGTATTAATAAAGGGCGGCCATATGAACAATCCCGTTATGAGTACGGACTACTTTTTAAAAAGGGATTCGGAATTAAAAGAATTGGGACAGGCAAGGATAGATACTGAAAATAACCACGGAACAGGTTGTACGTTATCATCGGCTATAGCCTGCGGCCTGGGTAAAGGAATGCCGCTTGAAACCGCCATTATCCAGGCCCAGAGATATATAAATCTCTCTTTTCGCAAAAGTTATAATCCAGGCAAGGGATGCGGGCCTGTTAATCACGCCGCAAACCTGACTTTTAATGTTGTTTAATCCTGGCGGGGTGTTTTGATTAGATGGAACATTTCTTGCAAAGCATATGAAATAAATTAATTTTTGTCAAAAAGGCCCTTATATGGCGTTTCGTTTTAACCTTCAAAAAGTTTTGGATTATAGGGAACAGCTTGAAGAGGAAGCAAAGGTTCAGCTTGCCAAGGCGCAGGCTGAACTGAAAAAGGGTGAAGAACGTTTTAATAATCTTAAAAATGAAATAAAACGCAGTGAAGAGGCCAGTCTTGGCAAATTAATGTCTCCCGGTGAAAGGTGGCTTCAGGACCAATATTTAAAAGGTCTGTACAGTGATATAAATGAGGCCGCCCTTCAGGTGCGCATGCTTCGTCAAATGGTTGAAGAAGCCCGAAAAAATCTGGCTGCGCGAGCTATTGACCGCAAGCTTCTGGATAAACTTAAAGAAAAGAAAAAACATCAGTTTATTAAAGCTGAACAAAAACAGGAACAGAATTTTAATGATGAAATCGCCACAATCCGCTACAAAGCTCCGGCTATCGAGACTGGTTCGCTGTCTGATAGCTCTGGCTTGTCTTAAAATTGGAATAATGGCTGCCGCTATTATTGATCTTCCCATGCCTTCCTGGGGAGAAAAAAATCAGGCTATCAGCGAAGTTGAACAGGCCAGAATACCTGAATTAACCGCTCCGGTAACTGTGGAAGAAAAGCCTGCCCCAATCGCCAAAGCGGAAGAACTTCCTCAAGGAGCAGAGGCTGCGGAACTTGCGGCCGCTTCCAGACCGCGCAAACCGCAGACCGAAACGATGTCTCATTTGCCGTCTCCTTTGGTTGGTTCGGCTTCATTTTCTCCTCTGGAATTAAACGCGGCCAGCGGTATTCCGCTTCTTCCGCAGCCGGAACCCCTTGGGGCGCCTCTGGTTAGCGCCGGGGTTATATTGCCTCAAGACGTTTCTTCCAGTCCGGAAAAATCTGAAGAAAGTATCTGGAATGTGCTGGATCTTAAATCATTGCCAATTCCAGGATTGGGCAGTGCGCAGGTGGCCAATGCCGCCGCGCTGGATATGCCCGTGCCACCGGCGCCGAGGCAGGCGTCGCCGTTTACGCCGGCTGAACAGCTTGTTCCGGCTGGCGGCAGGGAAGCCGCGTCTTATTCTCCTGGTTCTGTCAATAGTTCGAATGTTCCTTTACAGCCAAGGCAGGGACCATATCCGGATTCATTCTCAGCACCGTCGATAAATCCGGACAAGCCGCTTTCAGCGCCCGCGCCACAAATTACAGGACGCCAAACAATTGATTTAAATCAGACTCAGGCGCAGGAACTTGCAAGGCAGCAGCAGGATCTACTTCTTCTCCGGCAGCAAATGGATCAGCGTTTAAAGGATCTGCAGACTGCTGAAGACAAGATGAAGGACATTCTTCAGAAGGCCAAAGACGCGGAAGAGAGCAAGGTTAAATCATTGGTGCAAATGTATTCCCACATGAAACCTAAAATGGCGGCGCAAGCATTGGAGAATATGGATGAAAGGATGGCGGTGCGCATTCTGCAGGGAATGGCGCCCAAACAATCCGGAGAAATCTTGACTTATACCAATCCTGCCAAAACAGCCAAATTTACAGAAATGTTCTCCCGAATGAAAATGGGGGAATAAAAAAATAAATCGGCCTTCGGGCCGATTTATTTTTTAATCGGGAGATAATCCGGACAAGGTAAACAATTTATGCGATTAAAGCTTATTATAGCATATAAGGGAATAGCCTATCAGGGATGGCAGATTCAGGAAAAGGCGGATGATCCGCCCACAGTT
>CAYNKM010000276.1:0-2963 GCA_964397795.1 uncultured Desulfovibrio sp.
GACTTGAACCCGCAACCTGCTGATTACAAATCAGCTGCTCTGCCAATTGAGCTACGCCAGCGGCAAGAGACTATTTATATACTTCCAGGCCAAAAAGCAATAGATTTTTCAAATTTTTTTTATTTAATTTTCCATTCTCGCCTTAAGCTGTCTTTTAACCTCTTTTTTTTCTGCTTCCTTGCGTTCCTTCTCCAGCTTTCTTGCTTCCGCCCTTCTTTGCTTCCTTATGGTTTCTATTCGAGTGGCCTGATATTTTTCCCTCTGTCTGCGAGCTTCCTCCAGTAATTTTTCCCGCTTTTTCTCAAAAGAAAGAGTCGAGCGCAATGCCGCCGTGCCAAGCGCAATAATAGTTATAATAATTACCAATACTTTTTGGATTGACCATTGATTATCGCCAATGAGGTATTTTAACCAGCCCAGACCGATTTGCTCTCCGAAAAACACAATCGCGGGAACGCCGAGAAAGCAGAGGAGAAGGCCAATAATTTCTATCCAGATAAAGGTTTTAAAGAGGGTCATTCCAAAAAGGGTTCCATCCCGCACGCTACGCAAAAATTTAAGTCGTCTTTTAAGTTGTCTGAGCAATTTATCCAGCCGTGGCATGGAACTCTGAGCTTTTTTGAAAGTTTCCGATTCTCCAAAATTACTGCTGAAAGCCCAGTTAATAATTCCCGCGCTTTCATTGAAATCAGCTGAAAAGTCCTTTAGCGCGGATGGGAAGGGAAACCAGGATGCCTCATCGCGGATTTCTTCAAGAACATCGAGATAGGACTTATAGCGATTGCGCATTTCATCCACTTCTCTCTGTATACTGTCATTCAGCTCTTTTTCCAGCTGTGGCCTGTACTTTACCATCTTGAAAAAGGCCATATAGTTGTCCACCTGGCCTATCGTATTCAATTGATGGATTTGCTGACCAAGCCTTGCCTGCACGGGATGTTCCTCAGGAAACCATGCTCCCAACCTTTCCGTAAGCGCGCCCAGGGCGTTACGCTCACTCTGGGAATTTTTTCTGGCATCTTCCCAAAGATCATATAGGGAGGAGAGAATCAGGAGCCTTCCGCGTTCCAGACCAGGGTCAATAAGAAAGCGGTTAAAAAATTCCGGTTCCGACCTGATCAGCGCTATTATCTGATCCTGTACCTGTTCGGCAAAGCCCATTTTTACACGGCAGACAATGCCACGGTAAGTCACATCCTTCCATTGGGGCATAACCCGTAAAACCTGGGTGTACATTGCGGAAGCCTGGGAAAATTGACCCTGAGATTCAAAAAGCCGTCCCTGAAGATACTCATTCCATGCCTGAAGCGCGGGAGAAGGCGTAATCGCGGCCGCTTCCCTGAACAAGCTCAGAGCCTGATTAAAGTCATTTCGTTCAATCTGGATAAAAGCGCGAATCATACGCAGCCGGGTATCGCGGGTATGACGGGTTATCGCGTCCTTGACTTCCTTATCCAGCGCGGGAAGATGTTCTACCGGAGTGCGGGCAAATTTCTCCATGAGTTCCCATGCAGGGCTATCATCCCTGACTGGCGCTTCCTCATCCGGATCGGGTTCGCGTAATTTATACAGCCAGTTTTTGGGAACATTGCGAAGCTGGGAAATGCTATTTATATCAAAGATTGCTTCCAGCAATTTGGCGGGATTTTCCTTTTTTTCAAGGAGAATTTCAAAACCCTGTACGCCTTTGGAAGCCAGCAAAAGCTCAATTTTGCGAAAAGATTCATTGATGGCGTCAAGATCCATGGATGCGACATTGTCCCAGGCATCCTTTCTGGTTGGGAAATGGGAGCGGGTAGGGCACTCTGAAGGCGCATGATTGGCCAAACCACAATAAAAGCATTCGGAGGATTCGCTTGTGCCGGCCAGGTGACTGGCCATAATCAGGGGGACAGAACGTGTGCTTATAAAATTATCATCCAGAAGGACATTGCACCAGCTGTCCATACTGGTCTGGCCAGTAAAGCGAAGATCCCTTACAATAAAACTGTCTCCAAGCAGATAAGCGTTTCTATAGCTGGCATAGGGAAAGTCCGGCATCAGGCTATCCCATTTCAGGCCGATTTTTTTGGGTAATTCGCTATTAAAATTGAGATTTTTTCGGTCCGCAATTACGCTTACGCAGGGCCAGTAGGCGCCGCCACTTTGTTTTTCTTCATCAAAAATTTTTAAGTAGTCTTTGAGGAAGCTTCTTAACATGAGCAGATCTTCCATTGAGATCATAACAAAGCCTTCCTGGACTATTGATTTGGCTTTATGCTCATGAAGCAGACTTTCCAGTTTCTGAAACATATTACCCCAACCCTGTTGAAATTCCTTGTCAACAGCATTTCCGAGGGGGTGGATGATCATAAACCAGGATTGTGTGGAAGAATAAGGAAGTCTTTCATCAACAGTGGGACTTAACCACTCAAGAGCGGCCATACCCTGGCGAAGGGAGGCGCGATCGAAGGTAAAACCGGGAAGGAGCGAAACATTTTCCCTGGTTGTGGGATGGATAAAAATGTCCAGATTATCACGCGGATGCATTTCCTGGGAAGACAGGATACCATCCACGCTTAAACTGACTTCCCTTTTGGGGGAAAACTGCAATCGGGCAGGGAAGAGTTCCACTGCGACAGGAAGAGCGTTGAACTTGCCCCAGATACTTAAGCGGGCGAGGGCGAGAAAAACATCATTTGTAAAAAAGAACCAGATAGACTGGTCGCTTGAAGAAGCGAGCAGCATTCCACCATAATTTATAAGCGTCTGATTCAGGGCAGAGGGGACAGCGCCATTCCAGGAAACCCATAAAGCGTGGCCCATTGTGGACATATGAATTTCGTTATTCTGGGGAAACTGATTCAGGAGCTGATTTAGTTGAGGCATGTTTTATCCTCCCTGCCAGGTAAACTTACAAGAGAAGCTTAAAGCACTCCCCGTACCAATAATATTTCAAGATCAGATAAATTTCAATTAATTAT
>CAYNKM010000277.1:0-2954 GCA_964397795.1 uncultured Desulfovibrio sp.
AAAAGAAGAAGAACCACCAACAGGATTAATAAAATCTGATATGGACCAACTGTACCCATTTTCGCACCTCTTTTTATCCGTACCAATAATAAGATAAATTTAAAAAATCAATTTTAACTTTATATAATTTATTAAATATAATGGAGATGAATGAAAAAGAAAAGTTTTAATCGCAGTAGGCTAGACTGATAATTTAACATTTTGCCGATTCCATACCATAAATTGAATATGCTTTCATGCGCCTAAAAGAGCCAGTTAAAATGGCCAGATATTCAGATAGGCTACTTTTGGGCATTGATAAAGTTTTTAACCGCGGCAGGGGAATTGGGGTATCTATATCCCGCATCCAGTAAACGAACAGCCATACTGTCTCTTTCCGCCTTATCCGGAGCGCCAAGAATGATCGCCAGAAGTTCAGTCTTGCCTCTTTTTGCGGTAATAATAAGGTTATATCCGGACGCCACAGTCCAGCCGGTTTTCAGGCCGTTAACTCCCTGTATTCGTCCCAGAAGGGAATTTGTGTTACGCACAACCTGACCCTTGTGCATGAAATTGGTTATCGCGTGAAAGCGGCGGCCTTCCGGCCTGGTTTTCAGATAGGCCTTGCAAAGCAGAGACAGGTCACGGGCCGTAGTCTTGTGTCCGGCTGCGGGAAGTCCCGTCGGATTTTTAAATATGGTTCGGGTCATACCAAGAGAGGCGGCCTTGCGGTTCATTTTCTGGACAAACCCAGGAATTGACCCCCCTACTTTTCCAGCCAAAGCCGTTGCCGCATCATTGCCGCTCGCCACCGCCGTGCCAGTTAGGAGGCGCGTCACAGAAACGCGATCTCCCTGGGTAAGATGCATCGCGGACCCGCCAGTTTTGGCTGCTTCGGCATTTATTAAAACCTTATCCTTTAATTTGAGTTTTCCCATCCGGATGGCGTCGAGAGTTAAAAACATGGTCATAATCTTGGTCAGGGACGCGGGAGCGAGTTTCTTGTCGGCATTTAATTCATAAAGAGTTTTACCTGTTGTAAGATTGACAAGCATTGCCGCCTTGACTTTTGTCCCCGCCAGGGAAGAATTGGGCGGGATTGACAAAAACAGGAACAGCAGAATCAAGATGAACCAGTTCTTCCGGTTCATCTGCTGGTACGCCTGTAATAATAATTTGCTTCTTTATAGGCTTGCATGCCAAAAGCGAGCGCGACTGGTCCTGCAATAAGACCAACCACTCCAAAAACGCCAAGGCCACAGAGAATGGAAAGAATCAGGACAAAAAATGAAGCGTCTATTCCCTGTCTTAAAAAGAAGGGTCTCAAGATACTGTCCACATTTGAAACGAAGAATGCGCCCCAAATGCCCAGACCAACAGCGGCTACAGTCTGACCAGTGAACCAGAGGGAAATACATAAGGGAAGCCAGACCAGAGCGGTTCCAACTGTGGGGATAGGCGCGACACAGCAGGCAAGCAATCCCCAGAAAGCGGGCTGGTTCACGCCCGCAACCGCAAAACCTATACCGCATAAAATGCCCTGAATCAGGGCAACAAATACAATCCCCAGCATAATCGCTTTTAGGGCGCGGTGAATGGCGATTATGAAATGCCCCATCAGAACGGCGGGGATTTTAAAAATCCTGGCGGTAATTTTGCGGACAATTCTCCCATAGACTACAAAAAGGATTGTAAGGGTAAGAAAGAGAAAAGCGAGCCAGAACAGATTAAGGGTACTTCCCAGAAAACCAAAACTGCTGCTTACCAGCATTCCCGCAACGTCACTGATCAGGTTGTCAACATTGGAATAGGCATCATTGAGAAGCTTTTCTATACGCGGGTATTCCTCTACATATTTCCAGAAAGAGTGAAAATATTCCACCCAGCTTGGAGGAATCTGAAAGTTTTGCGCCCGCAGTTCCCTAAGGCGCGCAAGACCTGAAACCGCCTGCGGAGAGACAAGAAGAACCACTCCAGTCAAGGGAATTGATATGGAAGAGATCAAAAAGATGGCGTATCCCACAGTTGGATACCAGTAGGAAACAGAAATACAGATCCGCGTTAGCCTGCCTGGTTTTGGAAGTTTTCTTAACTTCCTGCGCTGCCTGATAGCCTTGAGTTTCAGCTTTCTGTACCACGATGCGGTCAAAACGGCCATACACGCGGCCAGAAAAACAGTTACCGGGTAAGGGTACAACAAAACGACCCAGGATAGTGCCGCCAAAATATAAAGTATGCGCGATATATTTGCGCTCATGATTTATTCCTTGTAAAATGCTATTTGTCATATATAACAAATTTATAAATGAATTTCCAGTGTGCCGCTTTTTCTAAAATATAAAGCGCGGCATGCCAGATCCGTTAGAAACGGATTAAATCAGTTAGCATATTTAAAAGTCAATCTATAAAGGAAAAAACCCATGCCCTTAAGTACCGTTGAAGAAGCCCTGGAAGATATCCGCAATGGTAAAATGGTTATTCTTGTCGATGATGAAGATCGGGAAAATGAAGGCGACCTCACCATGGCGGCGGAATACGTCACGCCAGAGGCCATCAACTTTATGGCGCGCTATGGGCGCGGACTTATCTGTCTGCCAATGTCGCCCGAACTGGTGAACAAACTCGAATTACCCATGATGACCCGGCGCAATGGTTCCCGCTTTGGCACAAATTTCACCGTCTCCATAGAAGCAAAAGATGGTATAAGCACGGGAATTTCCGCAGCGGATCGCGCCACCACAATTAAAGCAGCCGTGGCAGACAACGTGAAACCGGAAGATTTGGTTTCCCCGGGTCATGTTTTCCCTCTTAAGGCCAGGGCCGGAGGAGTTCTTTCGCGCACAGGCCAGACGGAAGGAAGCGTCGATCTGGCCAAACTGGCAGGGCTAAAGCCAGCCGCCGTAATCTGTGAAATTATGAAGGAAGATGGCAGCATGGCCCGAATGCCAGATTTGGAAAAATTCGCGGCTGAGCAT
>CAYNKM010000278.1:0-2942 GCA_964397795.1 uncultured Desulfovibrio sp.
AGAAATATCAACACATGGTTTGAACAGAGCCAATTTTTTATTCCTGATTATACCTGAAAAATCTTTTATTTATGGAGCATATCCAGGATTGACTATTCAACCTTTGAACTGAACAAATCCTGCCCAAAATGTTATTTCAAACAAACTCAAGACAGGCCTGAAGCGTATGGAAGCCTCCATAAGATTGACAGGTCCTGTTTCAGGGAAGTGCGGGTATTTTTTAATTTATCCCCGCGCTTGCCTGCGTTTTATGGCCCATTACGCTTGACATGTTTTTGCCATAGCTTTTAACAAGTTCTATCAAATTTTCCTGCATTCCCGGCTTTTCAAATTCAAAATAGGGACAGGCCATACTCACCGCCGCGATGTTATTGCCACTATAATCAAAAACGGGGGCGGCAAAACAGTGAATTCCAAGCGTTGACTCCTCATGTTCTGAAGCATACCCATCTTCCAGAATCTTTTCCAGCTGCTCTTCCAGATAATCCCTGTTTCGAATGGTCCTCGGCGTAAGCGGAAAAAGATCCATTGCCAGCAGACGGTTTCTCTTGTGTGGTTCGGCATGGGCAAGAAGAACTTTGCCTAGCGCCGTACAATGAAGGGGAAAGGACGCGCCTATTTTGGATAGCAGTTTAATTGTATTGCTTCTGGAATAGATAACATCCAGGAACATTCCCCTGTCGTTGTCCATTATCCCCAAATTGCACGTTTTATCGCTCTCATCCCTCAATTTTTCCAGACAGGGATGCAAGAGTTTATAAAGTTCACTTTCGCCTGTCACAGACGCGCCAAGCCGCGCCACCTGCATTGTCAGATGATAACAGCGTGTTTTCTCATCAAAAACAAGATATTTTAATTCGGTCAGCTCCTTGAGAAGGCGAAAACAGCTGCTCTGGGGATAACCTGTATTACTGTTTATTTCTGTAAAAGTTACCCCTCTGGCCTGTTGGGAAGCCACAAATTCCAGAATATTGAGACCGCGCATCAGGGAACTCATATTAAACCTTTTCCAAACCAATTAAAATTTTTTACTTTATTTGTCCTAATACTGCGGTTATGCCCAATAAAAGCTATCTATGGCAGTATTAAAAATCCCAAAAAAGAGAATTAACTTCCAAATATGGAAGCAATAATTTCAGATATATCGTTTTATTCAATAAATCAAGCTATTTTACTTCTGAACATAAAAAATTTGTGTTCCTGTTTTTTTATTGTGATTGACACAAACTTTTTATTTCTATATTTTGAATTTGTTTCCAAATATGAAAACTCTAAAAGGACCAGATCCTCATGAATTTCTTTCTGTCTATGGCGCAAGCCCAAACAGGATGCGCGGACAAGCCAATTCATTTGAATCAGGCAAAATATATGAAATGGCCAGAATAAGGACATCAAAATAATAATGGCCAGTTCATCCGCCCATGTAGTGGAGACAATGAAAAATATTATCATGCAAAGGGCATGATGAAATAAAAAACCATATGGGAGTCAAAAAATGAAATTGAAAAAACTCTTTTCCTCTCTCCTTGGATGCGCGCTTATTCTTTCTTCCGCATCTCTTGTTTTGTCCGCTGACGATACTCCGCGTAAACTCAAATTTGGTTCCATGTCCGTAGGGTCGGGCTCTTATAACAGAAACATGGCCATGGCGAATGTCATGAACAAGAATTTGCCAGAAGGCTGGAGCGTGGAAATATCTCCAGTATCAACTGGCGGAGTCGCCGGCACCATGCTTGTTGAAAGAGGCGTTGTGGATATGGATGAGGGTATTAATGTCCCCAACAAGATGATGATGGAGGGAATATTTGAAATGGGAGGCAAGACATTGCCCAAACCCAAAAAAGCCAAAAGCTTTATCGGCGGTCTTGATTACGCCTATCATATGGTAATGTTTTCTGAAGATTTCCACAAAAAGGCCGGCGTCGATACGGTTGAAGAATTAATCGCCAAAAAAATTCCCTTCAATCTGGTTACCAAGGCCCCCGGATCCGCTGGCGAACTCGGCGCCCGTCTTCTCCTTAAAGCCCTTGGTTCTTCCTATGAAGAAATAGAGAAAAACGGCGGCAAGGTCTATCATCTCGCTCCCGGCCAGATGGCTGATATGCTCCGCGATGGCAAGGCTGACGTTTCCATGGATGTTGTCGGGCTTGGCCAGCCTGCCATGCAGGAACTGACAATGACAAAAGAAATGTTCTTTCCCCAGTTCTCCGAAGAGACATTAAAGGCTCTTGGCGAATTTGGCTACGCTCCGAAAGTGATGCCCGCTAATACCTGGAAGGGACAGACCAAGGATATTAATACGATGGTCAGTTCCGCGGACTATGTTATTAATTCCGATGTTCCGGATGAAGTGGTATATGCGATTACCAAATCCATTGTGGAAAACAAGCCCGAACTTGTAAAACAATTGCCTGTCATGGAACAATATATTCCAGAAAAAAGCGCTGATCCCATCCTTCGTGGCTTGCCGCTGCATCCTGGCGCCGAAAAATATTATCGTGAAAAAGGAATGATTCAATAAAAATCATTCTTCTGAAAAAAGTTGAATGAAGGCGCAAGAATATAGACCTCCTGGCAAACTGTTCCTCCTGTTATGGGGTTTACACGGATGAGTACTGATAAGTCGTTTTCTGGATAATCCAAATCAATTGCGGTAGGCAAACCCCATCCAGTGAAACCAATATGAGCCAGCAAATAGCGCTATCCCAAAGATTCAGCCAAATCACTTCCCAAAGGCCGGGAAACACTTCCCGGCCTTGGCGAATATTGGCATGAATCTGCTGAAATAATAACCTGCCCGGGCCTGTCCTGGGCAAAATACCTGAAAAGCTCGGGCAGGAGCAGTCTAAAATGAGCAGAAAAGTATTTTTGACTCATCCCATGTTGAAAGAGGGTCTTAAGGACATGGAGAGTCTTGGTTACGAAATAACAATGCCGGATCG
>CAYNKM010000279.1:0-2937 GCA_964397795.1 uncultured Desulfovibrio sp.
GATCGGGAATATATTGATCAGGAGGATTTTCAGGGCTGCGCGGTTATGAATTTTCCGGAGTGTTCCGTGCCGCATACGAGAATTTGCGAGCCCCGTCATTTTTATCCTGAGCGCGCAAAGGAAATGAAGTCCGGCAAAACTCTAATAATCCGTGAAACGCCGGACAGGGACGCATTTGAAAAATCTTATCCCGTAAGAAATCCGGAATCTTTGGCCAGGCATGATCGGTATCTGCATGAAAAGGTAAAATATCCCAACCTTTTTTTATTGGGAAGGCTGGGGGAATACAGATATTATGATATGGAGGATTCCATTAAATCGGCCTTGAAACTCGCGGATAAACTTATTGATCAATATTATTGATATTCGCTCCATTTAACTCGATTGTTGATGAAGACAAAATAATTTAAAAAACAATAATTTTTCCAGGCGCCCATTTTATAAATGAGCGCTCATCTTTTTAGGGAACATGAGAATCCTGTGGAACATTTTCCTCAAAAATCCAGTAAATATGAGTCCAAACGATGCGAGAAGTGATTTCCCTGGTCGCCAAGTTATGATCTCATATTTTCGCCATGTTAGACTACTTATATCTTTCTATTATAGTGTCAACAATGTCCTTTATCTCAATAAAATCATTCACAAGTTCGGGGTCGAAGTGGGTGCCGGCGTCTTTTTTCAGAATTTTCAGGGCTTCCTCGGAGGGCATTGGCGTCTTATAGCAACGCCTTGAGACAAGAGCGTCATAAACGTCAGCTATGGCTGTAATTCTGGCATAAATCGGAATATCTTCACCTTTTGGTGAGGCCATGTTTTCATCGCCTGTATAACCCTCTCCATTCCATTTCGCATGGTGATGAAGCACAATATCCCTGGCTATTTTATCAATTCCATCATCTCCATCCAAAAAAAGGCTCGCGCCAAGAGAGGTGTGCTTTTTCATAATTTTAAATTCATCATCATCCAGCTTTCCTGGCTTTTTTAACACCGCGTCAGGTATGCCGACTTTTCCCACGTCATGGAGCATTGCCGCGAGTCGCAGCATACCTTTTTTGGCAAGGATTTCTTCCGGATCAATTCCGCGTTTTTCCGCCCAGTGATGATAAAGTTCCGCCGCGATTGAACCAACGCGATAAACGTGACCAGCCGTCTCGCTGGGATCACGAAGGGCGGAGGTTTTAAGCATTCGCAGGATCATGTTGGTAATCATGAAAGATCTTTCAATGGGAACGGTAGCCATGGATGCCAGTCTGGAAATAATTCTTTGCATCCCCAGGGTAAAAGGGACGGATTTGTCATTCTTTCTGGAGTTTATTAACTGCACAACTCCGGCGGTTTTCCCTTTGGCATTCAACAGGGGAACAGTAAGAACAGATTTTGTGCGATAATTGCTTTGTTTATCAAAATCCTTATTAAATTTATATTCTATATCGGGCTTAATAAAATATACATCAGGTATATTTAAACTTTGTCCGGTCGCCGCGGTATAACCCGCAATCGAGGATTTATTAATGGGAATTCTTGAATTCATGTAAAAGAATTTACTGGCGGTAGAATTCGGAAACAGAATATCATTCTGGGCCGCGGAAAAAACAAGCTCATCATTTTCAATCAGATAAACTGAACCGGCCTCAGCCTGACATAATTTGCGCGCTTCGGTCAAAAGCGCGTCAAGAACAGCATGGGTATCTGATAATGAGGCGGTTTTCTGAAAAAAAGAGCAGATTTCACATTCCGGATAATTCTGATCTGTCGCTTTTTCATCCTTCCTGATTATACAGCCGCCATAAGCCGGCGCCAGCTCCATTTCTGGATTGGCGGACTGAACTTCCTGAATGAGATCGTCAATTTTGTCGTCAGTATAGGATGGGGAGAAGTGACCAAAATAGATCTTTCCAACATTTTTTGATTTTAATGCTTTAACCCACTGCTCTGGATGACTATGTCCCCAGCCGGGGTGCAGGGCGTGATCTTCTCTGGAAAAGTGGGAATCGACAAGGACAATGTCGCTTCCGGCTATAAAATTTATAAGGTCGGCAGTATCGGGGGATGAATCGTTTTCAAGATCAATTTCATGATCACCGCTATATACAAAGGTGGTTCCGTCCGCCGTTATCTTGTATGCGAGGCAGACCCCGGGATGGTTTGAAGATTTGACTTCAATCTCTGCGTCTCCAATTTTAAACCTGTCTCCCGATTCAAGCTCGATAACTTCAAGTCCCTTTAATTGATCTCGTTTTACAGGATGAAAAACGCCGTCAAAAAGATGATCTATATGCTCGTTCATGCCTTTTGGACCATACAATTTGACCTTTTCCGAATAAATTGGCGAATAGAAGGGCAGTCCCTGAATATGATCAAGATGAGCATGACTTAAGCAGATAACTGGCGTCTTTCCCGGTTCTTTTTCCGATCTGTCATAGGAGGCAATGCCGCTTCCGGCATCCAGGATAATAGTTTCTCCACTATCCGTTTTAACTTCTATACAGCTTGTTTCTCCACCATAGCGTTCAAATTGCGAGCCTGATACCGGAATTGAACCTCTAGTGCCCCATATTTTTATCTGCATAAATTATCCTTTTTTTATTTGGAAGTATAAGTCCAGATGCCTTCCCAGACTTCAGGAGGATTATCATGAAGGGTATTGCAGCGATCAATAAAAAGTGATGCCGCTTTCTTTAGATCTTCAAAATTCTGAAGCCTTTCAAAAATCTGGATGGCTTTGTCAAATTCCCCTATAAAATATAAATTAAGTGCGGATTGCCACTGCTGTTCTATGGCTTCATCCATATCCTTAATTATGGGAGTGTAAATTTCAAGAGGACGGGAGATTCCCTTGACCCGAATTTTGTCCAGTTTTCTAAAATAAAGATCAGGACAATTGGCCATTACCATTGAACTGACAATTATATCCGCTCCATAGTGTTTGCATATGCC
>CAYNKM010000280.1:0-483 GCA_964397795.1 uncultured Desulfovibrio sp.
TTTTTCGTCTTTATCCTCGCCAAATTTGCCAACTTCTATCGCTTCATCGCCACGATAAAAAGGAATGTATTGTGGGTTGTCGCCTGTTGATTCAATCATCACAAAGCTCAGGCAGGCATTGCATATTTTCTTGAATTGCCTGGGGTCCCTTAGTCGCTTGGGAGCGCTATTGGTGTTGTGGGCAGATAAGAATGAAACGATGTTGGAAGTCGGGAGGCACAAGATGTTTGTACCCGGCATAAGATATATTTTTTGCGTCCATTCCAGCTGGGTCTTGTTGTCGCCCGCATAGCGGTCGAACATAATCGGCGTGAGACCTTTGAGACTCACTTTCCTGCTTATGCTTTCCAGCCTTGTATCCGATGGTGTGGATTTTGTTTTCATGGTTCATCATCTTTCCTTACTTTAAAATTAAAGGAGTCCGCATTGTTTATATGCGGACTCCATCCTTGCCGCGCCCGGCCGGGCCGGGCCGTAACGCAC
>CAYNKM010000280.1:493-2934 GCA_964397795.1 uncultured Desulfovibrio sp.
TGACATGCTTTGCCAAACTACACCTTGCATTGCTTGGCCACGCCCGGCGAATATATATAAGCAAACCCCGCGTCTGCAGGGCTTGTTTATGGCTGAATGTATCCACATTCAGGGCAAAGCAGTGTGCCCCAGCCTGTTTTTTCCATTGTGACATCACAATCAGGACAAATTCTTCCTGTTTTTTCTCTGAACTCGCAATCTTCCGGAAATTCGCCTGTCGGATCCTGACAGGCAGTACCTGTCAACTCGCAGTATTCGCCAGGTTCATCACCAGGAAAATAAGCGCCCTGGCATGAGGAGGGGATATTGGCGCCATAGGAACGGCAACCTTCGTGGTAATATTGAAATTTGCACATATATGTCTCCTTGCTTGAAAAATAAAAGGAGTCCGCATTGTGTCGCAGAATGCGGACTCCGTCCTTGCCTTGCCTTGCCAAGCAAAGCCAGGCCTTGCCGCGCCCTGCCAAGCCTCGCCCTGCCACTCTTATAAAACTCTAGCGGATTTGCAGATTGAAATTCTCCTGGAGAAAACAGCCAGGAACAGGGAGGCCGGCTTTCAGGGCCTCCTTTATGACGTTTTTGTCGGGCTCGATTTCGGTTTTTACTTTTTTACGTTGGTAAATTTCAGGGAGAGCGGCAATGGCTTCGGAAGTCTCAGGCGCCACGACCTTCTCGCTTTTGCGCACGGACAGGGAATAGATATTTCCCTGTATCTTTTTGAGTCCATGCTGGAACATGATGTTTGCATAATGTTTTTTGAGAGACTCAATCTTCTTTTCGGCGGTCTTCGCTCTTGCTTCCAAACGTTGGCTTTCATTTTTCAAGGCTTCGGCGCGGTCGGATTCCAGCTTGACGAACTGGCGAAGGAATCGATCTTCTCGCTTTCCTGTTTGGCCAGTTCATTCAAATATTCATCCATTGCGGCGTTCTGATCCTCATCAAGTTCCTCGTCCGGAATATCAAGCATATTGCGGATTTCTTCCTGAATCTCGGCGAAAGTGGGCATTTTTAACTCCTTCAAATAAATGGCCGCCCTGGGGAGAAGAGCGGCCTTGGTTGATGGTTAGAATGGGACATCATCATAGGCGGGAGCCTCGGGAGGTGGCGGGCTCTGGCTGAAAGCGTCACTCTTTTTTTTCTGCTTTTCCTCATAGACGACAGCGCCATTCTCGTTGATTATCTCACCCTCTTTCCGGACCTGGGCATATTCAGGCATGTTGGGCAGAATGACGCGGGAGATCTCGTTTTTCCAATAGATCCTGCCTTCATATTTTGAAGGCCTTTTATTGATGCGGACTTTCACGGGAAAGGTAAGGCCGTCAAAAATTGAAAAATTGACGACCTTCAGGGACTTGCCGCAGGCTGTGAGAATGGCTTTGAGCAGGGAGCCGCCGATCTGGCAAGCAAGAATTTGGTTCTCATTCAGGCTCTCCTCTTGCATGCCATAGGGAAGAGCGACACTCTGCCGCCAGCTGACGCCAGCATATGAGCCCTCAACAACTTCAAACTGGCAATAGAGAGAGTACAGGCCATACTCGGAAAGTTGGACTAGCGGATCCTTGCGGGAAGAATATTCCGACTTTAGCAAGCTCATACGGACAAAGACAATTGATCCGGAAGGAACAGGCCCGGTGGGTTTGTATTCCCGCTGATCATCCTCATTGGAAAAGTCAAAAGGCGTCATGCCGCTTTCTCCTTATCGCCATTCGGCGTGTTTTGGCTGTTTTTACTATTCTGGCTATTTTCGCTATTTGAAGATGCCGCTTCTTTCTTTTTTGCGTTGGTACGACGGGAAGGAAGCTCATAATAGGCGCGGATGGCGTCATCTACCGCTTTCAGGTCGTTGTCCATTTCAAGCTGGTCGAACATTCCCATGGGGCTTTTGGCCGTGCTCAAGCCCTGGCCCTGGGTGATGAACTTGTAGCCGTCCTGGGAGGCGCGGGCCATGAGAACAATGGACGCGAGGCCTTCCAGAGTCAGCTTCTCATCCAGCATTTTGCCTATTGTCTTGGCTTTCAGGATACCGTCTGGGCCGAGTTCGGAATGATGGAGAAAATAAACAATACAATCATCAGGAGTGCCGGCCTGGATAAAGCGGACAAGGCGCTGAAAGTTGACAGCCATGCTGGTAAATTTGTCATAGCCCTTTTCTTCCGCCCTATCGAACATTTCAAAGGCAAGAAGGTATTGACTGTCATCAATGACGAAGCAATTAACATTTTGGCGCTTAAGGGCCGCCGCAATGTCTGCATAGTTGGCGTTTGGTGTGGTCGTCATCTTTTTGCGGAAAGGCAAGGGCTTGGCTGCAACATTGAGAATGCCGACCTCATCGGGATCAAAATTGCGCAGAGAAGCGCTTTTTCCAGCGCCGGAGGGCCCAAGTATGAAAACGGGAATACCCATAACAGCCTCCTAATCTTCCAGCATATCATGTAAAAGCG
>CAYNKM010000281.1:0-2934 GCA_964397795.1 uncultured Desulfovibrio sp.
GCATTTTATAATATTTTAAAGCCTTCTTTGGTATCAACAGGCGATTTTAACAGAGCAATTTTTTTCATAAGGATATTTAACATGATATAATTCCAGATGCTGGAATTATTTGAGGATAACCTTAATTTTCTTCTCTGGAAACAGAAATTTAAAAATATGGAAAATGTCCAGAAATTTTATAAAAATAAATTCTGAAAACCAGGAAATAATATATTTATGACAGGAGCCGCGATTTGGAAAACGCGCTGACGGATTATTTTATGGACTATACCTGGGGTGGGCTTGACTGAAGCCTTATATTTTATGGCAGTCGGGGGAAGGGGGAGCCCGCCAATTTTATAAAGCAAAAAGCCCCGCATGGGCGGGGCTATTGATGTTTTGGAGATTCAGGGCTGAATTCCCATCAGAAGCAGCTGGTTTATATCGTTGCAGATACGGGGAAGTTCCGAAATATCGGAAATAACAAAATGAGCGCCGGCGTCAGAGAAGGCTTTAGCGATTGGCGCTTCAAGTTTATGAAGTTCTTCAGGCTTCAATTTTTCCAGCTCTTCAGGTTTTTTACCCATTGAGTTTGAGGAATGAACAACCGCCACGGTCCAGTGGCCGGCGTTTCTCCCCTCCTGAATATCAATGAGCGTATCCCCGACCTTGACAACAGCCTGGGGTGGAAATATTCCCATTTTTACGCAGTTCAACCAGCACATCCAGGGATAGGGTCTTCCCTGGGGCACATCGTCGGAAGTAGCGATAAAATCCGGTTTAAACCCCCTTGCTTCGGCTGCGGGAATAAGCCTGGTCATCATATCCCTGTAGTAGCCGGTACAAGAACCTATCGAGATATTTTGGTCTCGAAGTTCCTCCAGCGCCGACAGACAGCCGGGAACAGGATCGGAATAAAGCGCCAGGGTTTCCGGCATTATTTCCTGTAACCTGGCAAAGAGGGGATCAGTATCCTCTTCTGATGGCAGACGGCCATATTTCTTTTGCCATTGTGTTTGAATAGCCGGCATTTTCAGCATTTCCCTGATATGTTCCTTTTTTTCCCTGCCCATGGGCCGCCTGGTTTCTTCGAGGGTGGGATTTATGCCGAAATCCTGGAAAGCTTTCTGAAACGCCGCGACAGGTCCAAAACAGCCAAAATCTATGGCTGTTCCCGCCCAGTCAAGAATGACCGCCTTGACTGGTCCGGTATAAGTTTGGTCTGGGGAAAATCCTGGGTTTGCCATGTCCGCCTTCTGGATTTAAAGTTATTTTTTATAAAAGAAAATCACATATAATCCGGATACCGCGAGAAGATCACTTACAAGCAGGGTTATATCCCTTTCAGGTATCGCTCCCAGGGCGACAAGGAAAAAACCGCAAAAAAGGAGAAGCGGAGATTTCCAAATTAGTGTCAAAATCTGAAGCACAAGACCTGATACTTCCAGGAGAGGATATAGCCATACTCCCGACTCGGAATTAATATAGTATTCCATTGCTGCTTTAAAAGCCTGAATAAAAAATTTGCTTTTTCTGGCTAAAAGTCTTAACTATTTGCATAATGGTTTTTTCCGGAAATGTTTCCTGAAAAAGCCTGTGCATTAATAATGGATCCGGAGGATAAAAATCCCGGACAATTTAATTTAAGGTATAGGCTTATTATTTTTTACGCAAGCTTATTTGAAAACATTTTATAGCGATTATTAATAGTTTAAAAGATCAGGTTTATGAATCAAGCGAACTATCCAGAGGTATTCATGTACACCAGCCTTACTCCCAGGGAAATTGTGGCCGAGCTTGACAAATTTATAATTGGACAGAATGAGGCCAAACGGATGGTGGCGATTGCCGTCCGCAACCGCTGGCGCAGGAATCATCTGGATCCCCAATTAAGGGACGAGATCGCTCCTAAAAATATTATCATGATGGGGCCCACTGGCGTAGGGAAAACAGAAATCGCCCGCCGGCTCGCGCGACTAACCAACGCTCCTTTTATCAAGGTGGAAGCGACCAAATTTACAGAAGTTGGCTATGTGGGCAGGGATGTGGAGTCCATAATAAGGGATCTTATGGAAATAGGAATGAGGCTTGTCCGGGAACAGGAAAATGAGCGGGTCAGGGCGTCCGCCGAGGCTGCCGCGGAAAGCCGCTTGCTGGATCTGCTTTTGCCCAAATCATTTGGCAACTCCGATAAATCTTCCACACGGGAAAAACTTTTACAGCAGTTCAGGCTTGGCTATCTTGATAACCGGGAAGTTGAAATAACAGTTACCGAACAGCCCGCCAAAACCATAGATATTTTTGCCATTCCCGGAATGGAAAGCATGGGCGGACAGGTCAAGGACATGTTCAGTAAGGCTTTTCCGCCAAAACAGAGCCGAAAAAAGATGAAGATTAGGGACGCGTTCAATACTCTGGTTCAGGAAGAATCGGACAAGCTCATAGATGAAGAAAGTCTTGTCCAGAAAGCCAAGGAAAGCGTCGAGCAGGGCGGTATAGTTTTTATTGATGAAATTGACAAGATTGCCAGTTCCAGCCAGAACAGGACAAGCGACATTTCAAGGGAGGGCGTGCAGCGGGATCTGTTGCCCATTGTCGAGGGAAGCACGGTCAATACGAAATATGGCATGGTCAAGACTGATCATATTCTTTTTATTGCCGCTGGCGCCTTTCATTTTAGCAAGCCCTCCGACATGATTCCAGAATTGCAGGGACGTTTTCCCCTGCGGGTTGAACTTCAGCCTCTTGGCAAAGAAGAATTCTTCCGGATTTTAACCGAGCCTGACAACGCGCTTACCAGACAATATAAATCCTTGCTTGAAACGGAAAATGTTGAACTGGACTTCACTCAGGACGGCCTTGAAGAAATAGCCTCATTTGCTGAAGACATCAATGACACAGCTGAAAATATAGGCGCGCGGAGATTATATACAATAATGGAAAAAATATTGTCGG